>CBDUPM010000128.1:0-7194 GCA_965369105.1 uncultured Bacteroidales bacterium
TATAATTACCGTCAGCTTTATTGGTCTTAACAGTGATCTGCCATTTCCCTTTTAAATATTTATTCCTTTCGTCAATATTGATATTCTGTCTCCAGCTCACATCTGAAGTATTATCTATTTGAAGGGTAATGTAATTTTTACCATCCGGACTTTCAAGAATTATTTCAATGAGTCCCGATTCCACAACACCTGTAAGAGAAAGTGAAATCCGGGTGATTTTATCATTTATGTCAAAAGATTTTTTTGACTCGAGCGTTTGACCGCTAAAATTTTTTCTCAGGCTCAGCTCAGAACTTTCTCCTCCAAAGTATTTGGATGTGTAAACAAACTCCCTGTCGGCTCCTTGCATTTTTGCGATTTCCGCTGCCATAATTTTTTGTTGTTCATGGTATTGTTTGTATTCCAGTTCTTTTTTAGCCTGAGCCTCCTTTTTTGATACACTTTCTGCTGTTGTTTGTGCCTCCAGAACTGTATTACTCAGAAAGAAAATGAACAGAAAACCTGCGGTTGTTTTTATAAATTTCATAACTTTTTGTTTTAGTTGAACGATATTTTCATTTAACAAATGTAAAGATTGTTAGGGTACAATCAGGTTAATACAAGGTTAATGTCAGGTTAATGAACCCGGTTAGTCAGTGATCATATAAGATTATTAAACTATTTTAGTAGTTGCAAACATTAAAAAAACAATGTGATTTTAAAAAAATCAGGATATACGCTACTTATCATAAGTATAAGTATCATCATTGTTGGAATCGTTCAAACTTATATCATCACAGAACAATACCGGCAAAAAAGCGATTATTTTAATCTCCAGTATACCCAGGTCATAAATTCAGCATTGAATACCTACAAAACCAAATATTTTCTGAATCCATTTGACAGTGTTTATGTTGAATTCGATGATTTTGCCTTTTCAATAATACCGATTCTTACGAATTCCTTGCAGGAAAAACTACCTGACAGCACAGTCAATAGTATAAAGAGTGTATTTCTTTCCATACTTGAGCATAAAAGCTTTTCTTTACTCATTATTAAAGAAGCTTTGAAACAAGCGAATCTTGATACCTCATTTCAGATTTCATACCGGGTAAATGAATTATCTCTGTTAGATTTTGATCTTAGCATAGCCATTGTCATTAATCATGCTGAGGGTTTGACGCAAAAAGAAGAAGTTATTTCAAACCGAATTCAGCATGAAAGCAATTATTTCCTGGTCGATTTTACTCAAAGTATAGATTTTACACGGAAAAAAAATATTCTTTATAATGAAATGAGGGGATTAATAGTTGTGGTAATATTCAGCCTGGTTATTATCCTTCTTGCCTTTGGATATACTCTCCGGACCCTGAATAAACAAAAAAAACTAAGCGAATTAAAATCTGACTTTATCGATAATATAAGTCACGAGTTCAAAACCCCCTTATCTTCCATCTCATTAGCGGCCAGCACTCTCAAACATCCTGTAGTCGGGTCCAATCTTATAAAAAGAATTGATTTGAGCAATAATATCCTGGGACAAAATAAAATACTGAATGAAATGATAGACCAGGTAATTGATGCCAGCATGCTGGATGGAAAAAAACTAAATTTAAAACCGGTTAATGTCAATATTAAAGACTTTTTCACACTACTGCTCAGCGAATTTAAAAATGAACATCAGAATCAGAATATGCAAATTGATTTTGATTACCAGCTGGCGGATTCAGTACAATTCCAGGTAGACCGGAACCAGCTTTACAGGGCTATCCGAAATGTACTGAATAACTCTGTAAAATATTGTGATAAGGATCCTGAAATAAAAATCGTCATTAAAAAATACCAGGACCTGATCATTGAAATCCAGGATAATGGCATAGGGATTTCCAATGATGAAAAGGATTTAATTTTTAACCGGTTTTACCGGTCAAAACGTCCTGCAAGAAATAAATCGAAGGGTCTCGGACTGGGATTATACATTGTTCAGAAAATTATTTCCGGACACAGGGGATTTATAAATATAGAAAGCGAAGAAGGAAAAGGAACCAAAGTAACCATACTCTTACCTGTATGACAAAAAAATCAAAAATATTACTGATAGAAGATGACCCAGACCTGGGTTCTCTGCTCTGTGAATTTTTAAAACTGAATGAATTCTCAGTTGATTTGGCCAATACGGGAGAAAAAGCGGTTAAAATGTTCCGGGATAATTCATATGATTTGATTACCATTGATATTATGTTGCCGGATACCAATGGTTTTGAACTTGCGAAAAATTTTAAATCCACAAATTCCCGGATACCTTTTATATACATTACCGCAAAAAACAGGAAAGAGGAAGTGATCGCAGGATTAAAATCCGGGGCACAGGATTATATTACCAAACCATTTGATCCGGAAGAACTTGTTTTAAGAATCAAAATTGCATTGAGACGAACATCTGAAGAGCCTGGGGAAGACCAGGTCTTTGGTAAATCAATCCTATTGCATAACCAGATGAGCCTTACTTCAGCGAATAAAAATTATAAGCTGACATTGAAAGAATACCAGGTATTGTCTTATATGGTGAGGAATAAAAATAAATTAATAAAAAGAGAAACTCTTCTCGAAAAATTCTGGGGCGAAAACGATTATTTTAAGGGCAGAAGTATGGATGTATTTGTCAGCCGCTTCAGAAAATATTTAGCAGGAGATAAAAAACTGGAAATTGAGACTTTTCGGGGAAGTGGGTATATACTCAGGGAGAAGGCTTAATCTGTTGGTAGGTTTGAAGAGTCGACGGTCCACGGACCACGGACGACCGCCAACAGTGGACTGTGGACCGTCGACCCTTTTCATCCCTCCTCCTCTTTCAGCACTTTCGCTTCCTCCAGCAACTGATCTTTATTTACCGGAACCACACCCGATTTTTCACAGACTTGTCCACCCGCAAGATTGGCTAAAATTGCGGTATCCAGCGCACTTAATTTCGCTCCCAATCCTAATGCAGCCAGACTAATGACTGTATCACCTGCCCCGGACACATCGGTTATATCCCTTACTTCTGCAGATATATGATGATAGGCATTTTCAAAGTTAACGATGATTCCCAGTTCCGACATGGTAACCATTATAATTTCCTGTGAATTGATGGTCCTGAGCTCTTCCATGATAGAGGCAACACCCTCAAGATCATATTTATCCACTTCTACTTTTAAACCTTCTTTTAACTCCTTAAAGTTAGGTTTGAATAAAGTGGCCTTTTTATAATTCATGAAATTGTTTCTCTTAGGATCAACCAAAACCGGTATGTTCGCTTTTACAGCTTCTTCAATAATATTTTCAATAAAAGGCTTGGTAATTACGCCTTTATCATAATCCTGGAATATAATAGAATCAATGGTTTTCTTTTTGATCAGTTCAATTGCTATTTCCTGCATTTTATGCAAAGAATCATCAGAAATATCATCTGTAATTTCTTCATCAATTCTCAATAGCTGCTGCTTATCGCTGATAACCCGGGTCTTTCGGGTGGTGGTTCTCTCTTCATCCATAACTATGCCGATATCCGAAAGATTCTCATCCTTTAACAGCTCAATGAAGGTTTTACCCGCTTCATCTTTTCCAATAACGGAACACAAAATAGGAACCGCACCCATTGCCTTTATATTCAGGGCAACATTGGCAGCCCCTCCCAGGCGACTTTCTTCATAAATATCTGAAATAACCGGTACAGGAGCTTCCGGTGAAATTCTTTTAACCCGACCCCACAAATAATTATCAACCATTACATCTCCTATGATCAGAATTTTCTGTGTTGAAAATGATGAAAACAGCTTGTCAAGATTCAGGGATGAAAACATAAAGTTCGTATTGGTGTAAAACAAAGATAAAATTTAAAGTGGATCAACATCAATGTTAATCCTTACTTTTTTAAGGATTCCCGATTTCTCAGATTCTTCAATTGTTTGCTTCAAAAGCATGCGGGCTCTCCGGAAGGATGCTTTCTTCTCTATTTTTATCATTATTTGATGTAAATACCATGTTTTCACCCGTGAAACCACCGGAGCCTGCGGACCCAGAATCCTTTTGCCAAAAATTTCCCTGAGTTTCTGACTTAATTTTTCAGATGCCCTCCTACCCTCATTTACATCCTTTGACTTTATCAGAACTTTTATAATCCTGACATAAGGAGGATATTTAAATTCCTGTCTTTCAAAAACCTGGTCTTTGTAAAATGCCTGAAAATCATTTTTTAATACATGATTAATAACAGGATGAGAAGGATCACTTGTTTGAATAATCACTTTTCCCCTGTCTTTCTTTCGTCCTGCCCTTCCACTAACCTGCGACATCAATTGAAAGCTCCTTTCAAAGGCTCTGAAATCCGGAAAATTTAACATCTGGTCGGCATTTAGGATTCCGACTAAAGCCACATTCTCAAAATCAAGACCTTTGGATAACATTTGTGTACCGACAAGAATATCAGTACTCCCATTGGCAAACGAGGATAAGATTCTCTCATAGGACTTTTTGGATCGTGTGCTGTCCAGGTCCAGGCGGGCAATTTTGGTTCCGGGTAAAATTAACTCCAGTTCATCCTCCACCAGTTCTGTTCCAAATCCACGGGTCACCAGTCTGCCGCTGTCACAATCAGCACAAAGCCCCGGAATCATGGTTGAATAACCACAATAATGACATCTTAAATTATTTCCATATTTATGATAGGTAAGGCTTACATCACAGGAGTTACACCTTGGGATCCATCCACAGCTCTCACATTCCAGGAATGAAGAGTACCCTCGCCTGTTCTGAAACAGGATGATTTGCTTGCCCGCTTTTAAAACCTCTTCCATTTCGCGGATTAACAG
Source organism: uncultured Bacteroidales bacterium (assembly GCA_965369105.1). Classification (GTDB taxonomy): domain Bacteria; phylum Bacteroidota; class Bacteroidia; order Bacteroidales; genus JAGLSB01. Next base: position 4,830 of record CBDUPM010000128.1, read on the forward strand.
GGGTGAGAAAACGGATCGCATTTCTTTTTTAAGCCTGGCTTTCCTGAGGTCCACAATTCTGATTTCAGGTAACTGTACACCACCATACCTCTCTTTTAGTTCTACCAGTCCATATTTTCCGGATTTACAGTTCAGATAAGTCTCAACCGAAGGGGTTGCTGTCCCAAGGAGAACATTGGATCCATGAATTCCTGCCAGGACTATCGCGCTATCCCGTGCATGATAGCGGGGTGCAGGATCATATTGCTTATAGGTATTTTCATGTTCCTCATCTACGATAATAAGGCCCAGGTCTCTGAAAGGCAGGAATATGGCAGAGCGTACTCCCAGTATAAGTTTTTTTTCGTCCTTATTCGACCTTAATAAACCCTTATAAACATCCACCCGTTCCGAATCGCTGAAGCGACTGTGATAAACCGCAATTTCATCTCCAAAAACCTGCCTGACCCTTTCAACTATCTGCGAAGTTAAAGCAATCTCCGGCAGAAGATACAAAACCTGCTTCCCTGAATCCAATACCTCCCTGATCAGGTGAAGATAAACCTCCGTTTTTCCACTGGATGTTACCCCATGTAATAACTGAACCCTTTTTTCATCAAATCCTTTTTTCAAAAGATCATAAGCTAAGGCCTGCTCATTATTTAAAGTAAATAATTCTCTTGTTTTTCCTGAATATCCCTGCTCTCTGAGGCTCTCCACCTCATACTTTTCTAACAGGTCTTTCTTAAAAAGAGAATTAATGATATTCAGGCTGAATCTCTCGTAAAGTAAAGATTGTTTTATTTCCCTTTTATCTGCTAAGTAGTTATCATACAAATCCTTTAAAAGTTGTTTTTGTTTTGGGGCGCGTGCAAATGCATTTTCCCATCCTTGCTTTTTAAGGATGTTTATTCCTTTTTTACTGATACGAAGATAAATTTCCCTTTTTGGATTGTAATCCCTTCGCAATTTTTCCTCCAGGTAAATGGCTTGCTTTTCGATTAAAGAATTGACAAGGGGTTGAACATTTCTGATTCGGGTTTGATTAGAAAGTTCATTTAAACTGATATTTTCATTGTTCCGGATTGCTTCAAATATGTTGAGCTGATGGGTTGACAGTTGGTCTTTTTTATCGAAGCTTTCATTTAATATAAACCGGGATTCACTTTCCAGTTTAAGACCCGCCGGGAGGGCTGCTTTCATAATTTCACCCGAACTGCACATATAATAACCGGCCATCCAATTCCAGAGCTTAAACTGATTTTCCCTGATTATTATATCCTTATCAATAATATCTTCAATATCTTTTAGAGTTTCGGTTTCAGGAATTTCATCATGTATTCTTTGAATAATACCTGTATATAATTTTCTCTGGCCCAGAGGAACAACAACCCTCATTCCAACAGAAACTTTTTGAACCATTCCTTCGGGAATCCTGTAAGTATAAGACTCCGAAATGGCCAAAGGAAGAACTATATCAGCAAAAACAGGAGGGTTTGACATAAAAATGAATTAGGTCCTGAAGATAGGCAAAAATGGTCTTTTAGACCAGAGCTAAAGCTGAATATTCAAGCTATCGGGTTATTTAAAATAAATCATCATTTTTATTGATACAGACAGGAGATTTATGAAACAGGCATTTTCAATTTACAGTTTGAAAATTAATAGATACCATATCTGAATACAATAGAAACAAAAAGTTTCAAAGAGAACCGCAGGTGTATAACATAAGTAAAAAGAAAAGAATATAACTACTGATAACCCTGCTAAAAAGCAAAGGAGATTTTCAGTATCTCAAACTCAGCTGTGTTACTCAGAAATTATACCGATAGAATATCTGCCATTTCAAGATCGGCCGGATTTATTCTTTTATGATCTTTAATAACTTTTCTGAAGGGAACATGTACAATTTCGTTATCCCTTACCCCTATCATAACCGACTTTTGATCATCGAGTAAGGCATCTATTGCATAATATCCGAGCTTGCTCGCCATGAAACGGTCCATTGCAGAAGGTGTACCTCCTCGTTGGATATGTCCCAGGATAGAAACCCTTACACTGTATTCAGAAAATTGTTCTTTTACCTTTGCGGCAATTTGCATGGCCCCTCCTTCTTCATCTCCTTCAGCAACAATGATAATATTACTTGATTTTCTTCTTTTATAACCTTTTTCAAGATAATCTTTTAATCCCAAAGCCTGGTCTTTTAACTCAGGTACAAATATGGCTTCAGCACCTGTGGCAACGCCACTTTCAAGAGCAATAAAACCTGCATCCCTTCCCATTACCTCAATAAAGAAAAGACGATTATGACTGCTGGCTGTATCCCTGATTTTATCCACCGCTTCAACAACCGTATTTAATGCGGTATCGTAACCAATGGTAT
>CBDUPM010000129.1:0-7144 GCA_965369105.1 uncultured Bacteroidales bacterium
ACCATAAGGTCATATTCAGATTATGATCTGAGTAATTATTCTCTAAATTCAATTGGCAGGAGATTCGGGAAGATCCTTATGGATTTTAAAATGTCTCCGGATGAATTAAATGCTAAATTAAAGGACAACCGTGATTTTGCTGAACAGGTTATAAAAAAAGTTACTGTAAACACTACCGAATTATTCAGAGATCCGGCCATCTGGGTAAATTTTCGTAATACTGTTCTTCCTCTTTTTGAAGAAAAAAAAGAACTAAAAATATGGCACCCGGGATGTTCAACCGGGCAGGAAGTATATTCCATGATGATTCTCCTGGATGATATGGGTTGGCTGGAAAAAAGCCGGATCTGTGCTTCAGACATTAATCGGGATGTTTTAGAAGTAGCTGAAAAAGGGGAGTACAAATTAAGATTTCATGAAGAGTATTTAAAGAACTTTGATAAAACCCTGAACCCGGAATCCAGGATTCCAAAGTTGAAATATGAAAAATATTTCGATTTGGATGAAACCGGTGATAAGATGAAGATGAAAGAATTTCTTCTTGAAAAACCTGAATACAAAGTCATTGATCTGGTCAAGGATGAGAATCCATTCAATGAAGTGTTTGATATTATTATTTGCAGAAATGTGATTATTTATTTTAATTATGATCTTCAAAACAGGGTTTTAAACCTGTTTTATAAAAATATGCATAAGACTTCCTGTTTATTATTAGGTTTGCATGAAAGTATAATTGGCACCTATGCAAATAGTTTTATCAAAAAAGAGGGTGTCTATTTTAAAAAATGAGGTGAATGAAAGGGTTAAATTCCACCATAGTCCGTAGTATTTTGCTGATCATACTATTGATCATGTTTTGGGTATGGGCAGGATTAAGCTTTTCAGACCGAATCAATGTTCATTTTTATCACCAGGATATCAAATCCATTATTTCAGAAAGTATTGAAAGAGGATTAAAACTTGAGAACCAGACAAATCAGATCATAGAAACTGCTTCACCCGGCATACAAAACAGGGAAAGTCTGTATATTGGTGAGCTTGAACAAAATATTTTCGGACTGGTCACCAATCTGGATCTGCTCCTGGAGGATGAGGTTTTTAATAATGATTTATCCTTTAAAAGAAAAATAAATATTATAAAGGAGAATTCGGAAGAAATAATCAGGATCAGCAATGAATATATTGCCCTCGTAAAAGAAAAAGGGGATCTCAAAAATGGCTTGATTTATACTATTTCTCAAGAGATTGAAAATGAGGATGTTTTTTTATCTGTATTTTCAGATTACCTCCAGAGTTTCAATCCGGAGTCAATTGAAAATATGATAGATCTCCTATCTCCCCGTAACCCGGATCCATTAAGCACCCCTGCAGATCAGGAAACAAGCCTTGATCCATTAAAAGAATCACTAACTGAATTGCTGAATACCGATTACAGGCTGGGCTATTATTTAAAAAACGGACTAACCGGGAATCTGAAAATGTTTTCTGACCAGGTAAGCACCCAGCTTTCGACCCTATCTGAGGATTACAAAGAATACTCAACCGGTTTCCTCAAATCGTATCATCGGAAATTCATCCTTTTAATGATCTTGTTTTCTTTGCTTATCATTTCGGCTATTATTTACACGGTTAACCAAAACCTTAAAAATCTGGAAGGAATTCGAAACCCATTATCCAACCTGGGACAGGGTAAACTTCCGGATGAAATTCCTCAAAGGGCAAGCCTGGAATTTGAGGAAATTTATCAATTGATAAAAACCATTGTTGAAAACCTTCGCAAGAAGGTAAGTTTTGCAAAATCCATAGCCAAAGCAGAGGAGCTCGATTCAGATATTCGCTTCTCCGAAAATGATGAATTAGGGAATGAGATGATTAAAATGGCCGAAAAAATAAGGGAATCCCGGAAAGAAGATATTCTGCATGCAGAAGTGGAAAGAAAAAGGAGATGGCATAGCGAAGGGTTGGCCAGTTTTGGAGAGATATTCAGATCGGAAAGGGAAAATCTGGAAGAACTGGCCTTCAAGGTTATAAAAAAGCTGGTTAACTACCTCAATGCCAGTCAGGGAACCCTCCTTATTATGAATGATGAGGAAGAAGAAGTTTTCCTGGAGGTAATTGCCACCTATGCATTCGACCGGAGAAAATATTTTCAGAAAAGAATAAAACCGGGAGAGGGGCTTGCGGGAACCTGTGCTCTTGAAAAAGAAACCATCTATGTGAATGAAGTTCCGGATGATTATATTTTCATAACCTCCGGATTGGGTGAAACCTCTCCTCACAGCTTACTGGTTGTCCCTTTAAAACTGGAAAATGAAATATTCGGAATCCTTGAAATTGCATCCTTATCGGAAATACAGGATTATGAAATTGAATTTGTGGAGCACCTGGCAGAAAGTATTGCGACCACCCTTGCTGCAGTAAAAATTAATAAACGGACGGCAAAACTCCTGGAACAATCCCAATTGCAGGCGGAAGATATGAAGAAGCAGGAAGAAGAAATGAAAAAGAACGTTGCAGCTTTGGAAAGAGCCCAGGATGAATCAAAAAGGAAGGAGCATGAAATTACGGGTATACTCAATGCGGTTAATGCTTCATCGCTGGTGGCAGAATTTTCATTGAACGGCCGTGTTTCTGAAATCAATGATAAATTCCTGGAGCTTATGGAAACCACGAAAGACCAGGTAATAGGGAAACATCATAGTGAATTTGCGGAAGTGGATAAATACAGTGAATCGTATAAACAATTCTGGAGGGATCTGAGAAACGGAAAACTCATTTTCCAGACTGAAAAATTTAAACTTTACTCGGGTAAGGAAATTTGGTTGAACCAGACCTATACATCGATTCAGGATAAAGACGGAAACACTGTAAATATTCTTAACATAGCTCATGATATTACCCAGATTCGTCTTCAACAGACCTCCCTGGAACAACAGGCCAATCAGATAATACGGAAAAGCAGCGAGATGAACTCCCTTTCGGAAGCTATTGATCAGAGTATAATAAAATGTGAGTATTCTCCCGAGGGGATTATTATGGATACCAATGATAATTACTGTAAAATAACCGGCCTTTCAAGTACAGAATTACTTGGGAAAAATACCCGATTGTATTTAAAGGAGGATGAGAAAAAACAATTTGATACCATTTTAAATGAAGTTATAAAAGATAAACCCTATACCGGTGTTGTGAAACGAAGCAAACCCACCGGAGAAGAAATATGGTTGATGGCCAATTTTACCCCTGTAAAAGATGAGGATAATAAAATATTCAAAATATATTTCCTTGCCCAGGATATTACCGAAAAGAAATTAAAATATCAGTTACTTGAGGAAGCAAATAAAGAAATTGACAGACTTAGAGAAGAAAATGAAAGTTTAAGGAAACTTTAGTTTCTGTTTTACAGTATCAGCTTTTAATGATGAAGACCTTAATCTAATGATTTAGAAATGCCGGAAATAAGTATTGTTGATACCAAAAATATAATCCATGCAGTAAAATTCAAGCATGGATTGGACCTGGGCCATTTTCCCATCAGCTTGCTTAGATTTAAACTTGACCGGATTATTAAACTTCTCTTTTCGAAAAATGCAGATTTTCTGATTACCCGGTTAATTGAAAATGCTGATTTTTTTGATGAATTCATTCAGGAATTATATTCTTCCGATATCGAACTTTTCAGAGATCCCGAATTCTGGATAAAAATAAAAGATAAAATTCTTCCTGAAATATATTCAAATTCAGATGGGCCAGATATGTATATCCCCGATTGCATGAATCCTTTTGAACTGTATTCTCTGATCATAACTATTGAAGAGATTGGGCTTCAAGATGTTTCCAAAATATATATTTCCTATTTTTCGAAACTGACACCGAAAAGACTCTTTTCAGATATACCCGGAATAAAAGAAAAAGAACTAAGCTTTGAGAATCTTTTTATGGTTTTTCCCGGGATTGAATTGGAGAAGTACTTTAATAAGACCGGGGAAATGTTTTTTTTCAAAAAAGAAAAACTTGAAAATATCCACAGCTTCTTAACCTCTGCGGGTGAAGATTATACAGATCAGAAATTCCAATTAATTTTATTCAGAGATCAGCTAATAAATTTTAATACCCCTTACCAGGAAAAGAAACTGAAAAATATTATTGTATCACTGGATAATCAGGGAATTATCATTTTAGGATACAAGGATTCATGCCACAGCTTTTTTAGTGCGAAAGAGAATTTTATCAACTATGATGAAATGAACCGGGTATATCAAAAAATCAACTCATAAAAATTGGAAAAAATCATCATCATAGGCGGATCTGCAGGGAGTTTTAAAATTGTCAATAGAATTTTGGCTGCCATTCCTTCAGGCTATCAGCATCCCATAGTCATTTGCATGCACCGTTTAAGAAATGTCAGATCCGGTTTTGTAAGTACCTTAAGCTTAAACAGCAAGTTTAAAATAAAGGAAGCAACTGATAAAGAACAAATCCATTCCGGGAATGCATATATTGCCCCGTCTAATTATCATTTAATGTGCGATTACGGACACCGCTTTCTCCTTTCGGTTGAACCTCCGGTAAATCACAGCCGGCCTTCCATTGATATTGCTATGGATTCTGCAGCTGAGGTCTTCCGTGATAAAACAATTGGTATTTTATTATCAGGAGCAAACAGCGATGGTGCAAAAGGGATGTATAAAATTTATAAAAGCGGTGGCCTGACCATGGTGCAGGACCCGGAGGAAAGTGATGTTAAAACCATGCCTGAATCCTGTTTGCAACTCTTTAAACCTGCTTACATTGGAAATGTTGAAACTATCATTAAATTTATTCTGGAATTAGACAGCTAAATACGTATTTTGTCCTATTCTTCCGAAAAAGTGAAAAACATAAAATTAAATATCATCCTTCTCTGGTTTCAGTCATTTTTATTACTGTTAATCCTTATTTTTTTATGGAATTTAAAATCGGGCCAGGAAAAAGCCTTTGGATGGGCCCTGGGTTCAATCATCCTGAGCTTTTTAATTCTGCTTCTCTTTTCTTTCTCTTTGAAATCCAAAATAAGGCTTCCCTTTCAGAAAGATAAACATCCCGTTTTGGAAAATTCTGAAAAAGCTGATAAAACTAATATTCACAGGGAATACATAGATCCCAAAACCGTTGCTGAAAGGATTTTTAAAAATACCATGCTTAAAAGGACCATAAGTTCTTTTGGTGAAAAGATTTTGCAAAACCTGTCCGGGGAATTTGAGATAATGCAGGGGATATTTTACATTCTGGAGGAAAAAGATAAAAAATTTTATCCCCGTTCCTTTTATGCAATGGTTGACCAGGAAAGAATAACTTCCTTTTCACCCGGGGAAGGTTTAACCGGACAGGCTGTAACAGAAGATAAGCCCACAATTCTGAGCAATCTTCCGGATGACTACCGCAGAGTAGTATCAGGTCTGGGAAATCTAAATCCCAGATATTTGTATCTCATTCCTCTATTAAGCGATAACAAATGCATCGCACTGATTGAAATGAGCAGTTTTAATGAAATTAGTGAGAATCGCTTAAATATTTTAACCTATTTGATGAGTCTTGGGGCAAAAAAATTAATCCAGTTCAGAGAAAAAATAAATGAATGAAGGACCATCCGGAAAATATCTATCAGGCAAAGCAATCATCCCTGCTGGTATGGTTTTCTTTTTCCGTTTTATTTCTGATTCTTATCTGGGTACTGGAAATAATTTTTTCAAATTTAAAGGTGAACTTCCGGTCCATCATTGAGATTCATGATTCCGTATCGGTTTTCTTAATAGATCTGATACCTTTTGTATCCACGGCTGTTTATTATCAATTTAAAAAGAACAGGTTTCGTTATTTATCCGGTATTTCAAAGGAAAAATCCATTCGTACCCGGCTAATAAAAAAATATTCTGAAGCGGCAGAAAGGTTGGGTAGAGAAGATTATTCAGTTCCCATTCAACCTGAAAATGAAAATGACACCCTCGGGTCATCCCTCAAATTTTTAATGGGCTATCTGAAAGCATCCCATCGTAAAGAAAAAGACCTGAACTGGGTGACAGAAGGAAAAGAATCGGTTTCACGAATATTACGTCTTTATAATAAAATCGATGAGCTGTCCCTGAATGTATTAAAAAATATTATCAGTTATACGAATTTTGACCAGGGGGCTTTTTACCTTTTCAATGACTCAAGCAAAACCTTAACCTGCGTATCCACCTATGCTTATAACAGGAAAAAATACATTAACCAGGAATTTAGGTTAGGGGAAGGCCTTGTAGGGCAATGCGCCTATGAAAAGGATTTTGTTTACCGAACAGAAATTCCGGATGATTACATATCCATTTCTTCAGGAATTTTGGGAGATCAAAAACCCAAAAGCATCATACTGATTCCCTTAATTTCTGATGGTCTTGTTCAGGGAGTTGTGGAGTTTGCTTCAGTAAATGAAAAAATACCTAAAATAACCATTCAATTGCTTTTGGAATTGGGCGAAATTATTGCCCGAACAATTTATAATCTTAAGCTCAATGAAAAAACGGAAAAGCTTTTGAACGAATCGAGGGAACTTACTGCTGAATTAAGAAAAAATGAAAAAATTCTGAATGAAAATGCTGAACTAATGCAAAAAACCCAGGCTGAATTACAAAAATCGAATATTCAGCTCGAGGCAAAAGTTAAGGAAACTGAAATAGCCCAAAGCAGATTGCATTGGTTACTTGAAAAAGCTTCAGAGGTGATCTCCATTTACGACAAAAATTTCAACCTTGTTTATGTCAGTCCTTCCGTTAAAAGAATTTTAGGTTATTCAGAAGAGGAAATGAAATTAGGTAAGGATTTTGAAAGACTGACGCGTCAGGGTAACCAGAAGCTCAGAAAGCTTATTGAGCAATCTGTTGATGGAAGTGGGGTCGATAATAAAATTCAGTATTCTTTTGTTTCAAAGGAAGGGGAAACTATTTACCTGGAATCAACGGCCAAAAATCATCTTGACGATCCGGCAATCCAGGGAATAATAATTAACTCCATAGAGATTACAGAAAGGATAAGGGCAGAAAGGGAGGAAAGGTTAAAAACCAGGATGCAATCCTTATCCGAAAATTCACTTGACCTTATCTTAAGATTGAGCACTGCAGGTCAATTC
>CBDUPM010000130.1:0-7125 GCA_965369105.1 uncultured Bacteroidales bacterium
GCACCAATAGCACCAATAGCACCAATAGCACCAATAGCACCAATAGCACCAATAGTAACAATAGCACCCCCAAACACCCGGCACACTATTTGCAAACACTCTATTAACGCTTTAGGTAACATTTACACCAATTGTTCGTAAATGCCTTTTAGTGGAACAAATATCTTTTATATATTAGCAACAATTAAAAAACCACGCCATGAAAAAGTATATACTATTTGTCTTTGCAACCTTACTCCTTGCCTCTTGTGGCTCAGTAAACAAGAAATTACAAAAGGGGAATTATGACGGAGTAATCGATAAAACAGTAAAAAAACTAATCAAGAATCCGGATAAAGCTGATGATATTCAGTTACTTGACAGGGCATACAAACTTGCCAATGAAAGGGATCTTGAGAGAATTAAGCTCTTGAAAACAGAAAATAATCCCAATAACTACGACGAGATTTTCCGCAGGTACGAGTCTTTAAAGTATCGTCAATCCAAGGTTAGAACCGTTCTTCCTCTGAATTTAAATGGCAGAACTATCAATTATCCTTATGTGGATTATGATGCTGAGCTGGTTTCTGCAAAAAAGACTGCTGCCAAATATTATTATGAAAACGGGCAGAAATTGTTAAATAACTCTGATAAGGAATCCTACAGGGAGGCATACCATCAGCTCAATCTTGCACAACAATATTCTGGTGACAGTTTTCCGGGTCTGAATGAAATGATTATAGATGCCCGCAATAAAGGAATTTCAAGAGTAATTGTTGAAGTAGCTTCAAGCGACAGGATAATGGTAGCCCCGGAATTCAGAGATGAGCTTTTGACTTTTAATACGGCAGGATTAAATACCGACTGGATTGAATATCATTTCCGCCACATCAATGAAGAGATTGAATATGATTATGCCATTATTATCAATCTCCTCGATATCATCATTTCTCCGGAAGAAGTAAAAAACAGTGATCAGATTTTCAAAAAAGACGTGGAAGACGGATTTGATTATGCTCTTGACGCCAATGGAAATGTGATGAAAGATACTTCAGGAAACGATATTAAAATTCCAAGATATAAGAATCTTACCTGCACACTTATCGAAACCTATCAGAAGAAATCTGCTACCATACGCGGACAGATTGAAATTACCGAACTCAAACCCATGCGTAAACTCCTGGTAAAAGAACCGATTGGAGCAGAAAATGTATTCGAGCATACTTCTGCCAGAGCCATTGGGGACGAGGGTGCACTGGACGGACCCGCACGCGAAAAAATCAAGAATGAATATGTGCCTTTCCCTCCGGATGCATTGATGATTATGAATACTGCCGAGACCCTCAAACCGGCAATCCGGAATGCGATTTATACCAACCGGAGGTATATTAATTAAAAAATTATCATGTAAACAAAAGAGGCAATCCTTCGGGTTTGTCTCTTTTTTTTTCTTAAGTTTTTGGTATTCCCCAACACAAAGCTTTGATCTTTCGTGCAGTGCATCTAATATTAATATTTCCCGGTACTTTACTATAAAAGTACTTAATTTCATTCCCTTCTCTTATTGAGCTATGTTTCGTGAAGAAAATCTTTATGAAAGCAAACTGGCATTTCATTTATACATGGAAGCCACAGCTTGATATGCCCTGCAGAGAATCAGATAATTATAAAATGGTTTAATCTCAACCAAGGGTCATTTTTTTTAATTATACGAATAAGTAATACCGAATACATAAACTGAGCGGAATTTATGGTCATGATTTCGAATTAATTCTTAACTTTAATATATAGGCTGAAGATGGAAAAGGCTGGATAGATGATACTGTTTATCCATTTTATGGATTTGTACCATCTCCTTTTAAACTATACCGGATAAACTTAATCCGGGGGACCCGGTCAATACGGGTCATACGGCTTTTGAGGTAATAGTAACTATTATAAGCAGAGATTATTCAATTTTGAAAAAATAAATCCTGGGATTGAGTCAGGTGTATAATAATTCCAGAAATAGTATATCCTTTCTGAAAAATAAACACCATTAAAACCGAAATATTGACAAATATTAAGCAAAAAAAGTAAAATCATGAAAAGATTAATTCTTATTTCAGCAACATTATCATTATTATTAATGTTCCAGAATGGGTTGTCTCAGACTGATACTATTCTGATCGATTTCGGATCCTCATCCATACTGTCAGATCTTCCTTGGAATAACCAGACAGATCAAACACTGAATGGAATATCAAAACCTCTTTTTAACAGTTCCGTTCGGGCAACTCCATATGAGCTAATAATTACGGACCGTTTCAATGGAATTAATACCGGAGGAACTTCTTCACCTGATCCCCTCCTTAAGATACCTTCATCAGGTTCAGGTGATAGCTTCTTTGGAAACCTTGCACCCTTTTCAGGTTTGACAGAACCTACTGGAGGAATGCAATTTTCAGGACTGGATCCGGCAAAAACCTATAAAATCATAATATTCGGTTCAAGGTCAGCTTCTGATAACCGCGAAACGAAATATGTTCTGACCGGGGCAACCACGGAAGCGGATTCCATCAATGTTTCCAATAATACAGCTAATATTCTTGAATTTAATCTTGCACCCAAAGCGGATGGCAGCATCGATCTTCTCGTTTCCCCGGGTGGAAATAATAATAATAGTTACGGTTTTTATTATCTGAACGCTGTTAAGATCATTTATGCAGCTGAGGATTTCCCACAGCCATCCTTAAGCATAACCTCACCAAATGGTGGAGAGAGCTTTACACAGGGCTCTGTTCAAACCATTACATGGACCTCGGCAAACCTTTACAGGGATGTTGTTGTTGCCTATTCCGATGATAATGGCTCCAACTGGATAAATATTGATACTCTGGATAAAACTGAAAACTCCTTCGACTGGACTATCCCTGATTATCCAACTAACATGTACAAGGTAAAAGTCAGCTCATGGCTGACTGAAGATGAAAGTGATGCTGTTTTCGAAGTACAGGGCAGCCTGCCTGATAATGATACTATCATGATCGACTTCAGCTTTAACAATGATAATCTGTCGGATGATCCCTGGAATAATTTCACCAGTTCTGACCTGGGATCAGGAATTAATTACCTGAAGAATTCCAATAATTTAATGACTTATGCAAGTGCAGAAATTACCGACAGGTTTACAGGAACCAATCAGAATGGAACCCTGACTCCGGGTGGAGCATTGAAGATTCCTGCTTCTGCAAGTCGGGACAGTTATTATGGGAGTACTGTAGAATGGCAGGGAGTGATTGAATCTACCGGAGGTCTCCATTTCAGTGGCCTGGATAAAGACAAGGATTATATCTTTGAAATGTTTGCTTCCCGGATGGGAGTTGGTGATAACAGGGAAACCAAGTATGTTTTTACCGGGATCGATAAAGACTCTGTTTACCTGGATCCCGCCAATAATGAGAACCTGTCGGTTAACCTGGTTGTCAGGCCTGCAGATGACGGAACAGTGGATATCCGGGTATCTCCCGGGGAAAATAATACCAATTCTTACCATTTCTACTACCTGGGAGCGATGAAAATTATTTATGAAAAAGAAGATCCTGTACCTCCCACGATAGTACTTGAATCTCCAAACGGAGGCGAGGACTGGTTTTCAGGTACGGATCATGAGATTAACTGGGCCGGTATAAACCTGACCGAGGAGATTTTTATCTCCTACTCAATTGATAATGGTACAAATTGGATGGACATTGATACAGTGGATCATTTTGAAACTAAAACAAGCTGGACCATACCCGATTCACCTTCAACAGAATGCCTGGTCAGGATTAAATCAGGTTTGATTGAAGATATAAGTGAGAGTACATTTACCATTTCAGAAGCTTCAAATCCGGCTATTGTGCTTGAAATGCCAAATGGTGGAGAGGAATTTATTGCCGGTTCAGTTCAGTTTATTAACTGGACTCCGAATTTATTGACCGAGGATATTACCCTAAGTTTTTCCAGCGACAATGGCTCATCATGGTCTGAAATCGGTACAACCGGACCTGCTGAAACGGGTTTCTACTGGACAGTGCCTGATCTGGTCTCAACAGAATGCCTTATAAAGCTTAGCTCGGGAGATTATTCAGATGTCAGTGCTGCAACATTCAGTATTACGGCTGCAATCTGCTCGAATACAATAGTCGTACTGGGATCATCAACATCAGCAGGTACCGGAGCCAGCCCGATTGATTCGGCATGGGTATGGAGATATGAGGCCGCTCTTAAAGCAATGAATACAGATTATGAAATTGTAAATCTGGGGGTAGGTGGATATTCCACCTTCCAGATCGTTCCGGATAACACGGAGTTTGATGAAGGAATTTCTGAAACCATTGATGAGGCCAGAAATGTTACAAAAGCAATCACACATAATCCATTTGCTATTATAGTGAATATGCCTTCCAATGATGCTGCCAGGGGATATTCTGCTGATCAGACCATGGCTAACCTTAAACTGGTGTTTGATTATGGTAATGCAAATGCTGCAAAAGTCTGGATTGCCACCACACAACCAAGGAATTTCTCAGAACAAAGCCTTATTGATATCCAGGAGTTCCTGGCAGAAGAAATTCAGGATGTTTATGGTGAATATTCCCTTGATTTCTGGTCCGGAATTGCCGGTGCAGATGGAAAGATTCTGAGCGATTACAATTCCGGCGACGGAGTTCACCTAAACAATGCAGGACACCGGATCTTGTTTGAAGAAGTGCTGGCCGCCGGAATACACACCCAAGCCTGCCTATGGACCGGAGTATCAGAAACAGAGGTGGATCACTATCTGAGTGTGTATCCAAATCCAGCTTCGGATGAATTTACAATAAGGTATTATGCTGAATCATCGGGACAGGTAAGTTTCAGGTTCTATGATATTACGGGTCGGTTGCTGGCAGAAAGATTTGTTCGCCAGGATAATGCCGGAACCTATGAGGAGAGTTTTGGTATAGAAGAGTTTGGGAAGAATTATTCCATGATTATCGGGGTGATACAAACTGAGAATGCAGGAAAGTTAAAGCAATCCGCTCTCAAGATACTCTTAAGTAAATAATTGGAATAAAGATTACTTCAGGGTTTTCCCCGAAAAGCCAATTAAATCTGCCGGTTGTCCACTTTTGTCCTTTCAGGGTGGATATACCGGCACTTTTAATTTTTTTGCAGACCATTTGCTTTGTAAGGGAAGACCATCCTCAACTTTCTTGTGATATCAAACCGGCTTATGGAAAAGAACAATGCAAGAACCTGGAATATCTTATCTTATGAATTAATTCACGCTCTGTTTGTGTCGGCAGCATGCCTGATATTGATCTGAATTCTGGATTTTTTTGAAGTTCGGATTTCAGATTCATTCTTTAAATCTTTATCCTCAATCATTTAAGCATTGCCTAGATTTCTAAATTGCCAAAATATTTGTATTTTTATTCATATTCGAGTCTGTTGTATTTGCCGGGATACTATATGAGCTGGATCCTTTTCAGAAAATGCGGAGATTGCAAAATAAAACCAGAAAGTTTTAATAAGAAATCTGCTGGTATTATTGTATTCAAACTACTAAAATGATTTAATATTTGATATAATATTTACAATTATGAAACCAACCATTGCTATAATATGCGGAGGAGGCCCTGCCCCTGGAATTAATACAGTGATTAGCACGCTGGCTAAACTGTTTATCAAAGAAGGTTATCGTGTTTTAGGTGTTCACCATGCCTATAAAGGATTATTTTCTGAAAATCCTGAGTTAATTGATTTTGATTTTGATATTGCTGACCGGATTTTCGACCGGGGTGGCTCGATTTTATATATGGCCAGATTCAAACCCGCTAATGAGGATTTTAATACGGATTTTTTTGTCAGGAATAATGTAAAGCTCCTGGTTACTATTGGCGGAGACGATACAGCTTCAACAGCCGTAAGAGTTAGTAAATACCTCAAATCAAAAAATATAGATGTAGCAACCATACATGTTCCTAAAACCATCGATAATGATCTGCCTTTACCTCACAGAAATCCAACTTTCGGATTTCATTCGGCAAAGGACCAGGGGGTAAAACTGGGCAGTATAATTGCTGAAGATGCAAGAACCACTCAAAGCTGGTATGTTCTCTCTTCCATGGGCAGATCGGCCGGTCACCTGGCCTTTGGAATAGCAGCCAGCTGTCATTTTCCTATGATGATCATTCCTGAAATGTTCAATAAAACAAAACCAAGCCTGGAAAAGATTATCCGACTCATCGTATCATCCATCGTTAAACGGAAAATCAAAAATATAAATTACGGGGTGGTGGTAATAAGTGAAGGTGTGTTTCATATTTTGGATGTTAAGGAAATTGAAGATGCCGGAATCGTGTTTTCATATGATGAACACGGACACCCGGAACTTGGAAATGTTAGTAAATCTGAAGTCTTTAACAGACTACTGCAGAAAAGATTACAGGAAATTGGTCTGGATGTGAAATCCAGGCCAACAGATATTGGTTATGAGCTAAGGTGTTGCAGGCCTATCGGTTTTGATCTGACACTATGTACACTGCTGGCCAGCGGAGTTGTTCGTTTATTCAAAGAGGGAAAAACTGCATGCATTGTAAATGCTAACTCTACCGGAGATATTGTTCCTTTGTATTTAAAGGAGCTCCAGGATGAGAAGGGTAAAATTGCACCCCGTCTGGTTGATATCGAATCCGATTTTGCCAGTCTGTGTTTTAAAAACCTGGACTATCTGGATGTAGAAGATCAGGCAGTAGCCGGCAAATACCTCAAGCATCCCGAAGACTATTTTTTCAGTTCTATCCTGGACTGGCCTGTGATAAAATAATAAATTTAAGCAGAATAGAAAAATTTCTGAGTTTTATTGAGCCAGGGGTAATCGTTCTGGTGAGAAATCCGATTTCTTAAGATTCTATTATTTAAAATCGATATTCTAACAACAAGGGGGAATCTCAAAAATATAAACCCCCAACATTAAAGTTAAGGGGCATCGAATCCCGAGAATCTTTCCCGGCTATAGTCGGGATTAGCTTCACGAGGATCCTCGAGAAATACACAAATCATAGATTTAGATTTTCCGGGACCGATGACCTTCCCGACTGAAGGTCGGGACACTCTGGTCCCGGATTTTTAAACCTT
>CBDUPM010000131.1:0-7084 GCA_965369105.1 uncultured Bacteroidales bacterium
ATAATTATCCACATTGCTGGAGGACCGATAAGCCGGTACTTTATTATCCCCTGGATTCATGGTTTGTCAGAACTACGGCGATGAAGGATAAAATGATAGAATTAAATTCCACAATTAACTGGAAACCGGAATCAACCGGAACCGGTCGTTTTGGGAAGTGGTTGGAAAACCTTGTCGACTGGAACTTATCCAGATCCAGGTATTGGGGAACCCCTCTTCCTATTTGGGTTTCAGAGGATAATCAGGAAATAAAGTGCATCGGATCTGTAGGAGAGTTGAAAGAGGAGATTCAAAAATCGGTGGAAGCCGGATTTATGAAAGAGAATCCCCTGAAAGATTTTGCAGAGGGAGACATGTCGGATAAGAATTATAAAATCTTTGATTTGCACAGGCCTTATGTTGACGACATAGTTCTGTGTTCTGAAAAGGGTTCTAGAATGCTGCGGGAACCGGATCTGATTGACGTTTGGTTTGATTCCGGAGCTATGCCATACGCACAATGGCATTATCCCTTTGAAAATAAGGAAAACTTTGATAAATTATTTCCGGCAGAGTTCATTGCTGAAGGAGTTGACCAGACCAGAGGATGGTTTTTTACACTGCATGCGATAGCTTCCATGCTTTTTGATAGTGTTTCTTTTAAAAATATTATATCAAACGGCCTTGTATTGGATAAAAATGGAAATAAAATGTCCAAGCGCCTCGGGAATGCTATTGATCCTTTTCAAACCATAGATGAACACGGATCAGATCCCTTAAGATGGTATATGATTACAAACGCTCAGCCATGGGATAATCTTAAATTTGATTTATCAGGCCTGGATGAAGTAAAACGTAAGTTTTTTGGAACTCTGTATAATACCTATTCATTTTTGGCACTCTATGCAAATGTTGATAATTTTAAAAATGAGGAGGATGAGATTCCTGTTGAGGAAAGACCGGAAATTGATCGTTGGATTATAAGCCTGTTAAACTCCTTAGTTAAAGAAGTAAAGGAAAATTATAATGATTATGAAATTACAAAGGCCGGCCGGTTAATTCAGGAGTTTGTAATGGAAAACCTCAGCAATTGGTATGTCCGTTTAAACAGAAAGCGGTTTTGGGGAGGAGAATACTCAAAAGACAAAATAGCTGCCTATCAAACTTTATACTCCTGTCTGGAAACGGTGGCCATTTTGGCATCACCAATTTCTCCCTTTTATACCGATAAGCTTTTCAGGGATCTAAACTCTGTTTCAAAGCATCATACTGCCGGATCTGTTCACCTGACTTCATTTCCCGATTATGATAAACAGCTAATAAATAAAGATCTGGAGGAAAAGATGAAAATTGCCCAAACGGTTTCCTCCATGGTTCTGGGCTTAAGAAGGAAAGTGAATATTAAGGTTAGGCAGCCTTTGAATAAAATGATGATACCCGTGATTGATAAAAGCTTTGAAGATAAATTTGAAGCAGTAAAATCATTGATTTTATCAGAGGTGAATGTTAAAGATGTTGAATATATTTATGATACATCCGGAATTCTGGTTAAAAAGGTCAAACCTGATTTTAAAGTTTTGGGACCAAAGTTTGGAAAGCTGATGAAAGAGGTTTCTGTGAAAGTCAATGCGATGGATCAGGAAAGTATAGCTAAATTGGAGAAAGATGGCAAAATTGAACTGAAACTAAATACTGAAGTAATCAATCTATCCCTTGATGATGTTGAAATTATTTCAGAAGATATACCCGGATGGCTGGTAGCCAACGAAGGTAAAATTACAATTGCCCTTGATATTACAATTGATGAAAATCTTCGTTATGAGGGAATTGCACGGGAATTCGTTAACCGGATACAAAATTTAAGAAAAGAAAGTGGCTTTGATGTTACAGACAAAATTAGTATTAAAATACAAAAACACAGGGCCATAAATGATGCAATAGAATTACATAAAAGCTATATTGGAACACAAACCCTGGCTCAAAATATTGAACTGGTGGATTCTCTCAATAACGAAAGCAGGGAAATAGAAATTGATGAAAACATAAGTACTAAAATGAAAATTTCCCGTTTATCCTAAAACAGTTTTTTTTATTTAAAAAATTGCTATTTTTAGAAAATCATAACCATTTCCATATTGCTTGAAAAGATTACGAGAATGGAAAAAAAAATTTTACGCTATGGCTGAAAAGAACAAATATTCAGATGAGGAATTAGAAGAATTCAAGCAGCTGATAAACAGGAAGCTGGAAAAAGCTAAGGAAGATTATGAATTACTTAAGAGCTCAATAACTCAAAGTGATAATAATGATACCCAGGACACCTCGCCAACATTTAAGGTTTTGGAAGAAGGTGCAGCTACCCTTTCAAAGGAAGAAGCAGGAAAACTTGCCCAGAGACAATTGAAATTTATTCAACACCTTCAGGCAGCGCTTGTTCGCATTGAAAACAAAACCTACGGGGTTTGTCGTGAAACAGGAAAGCTTATCCAAAAGGAAAGACTAATGGCTGTTCCCCATGCAACACTAAGTATCGACGCGAAAGAGAAAGGCGCAAGATAAACCTGCCTATCCGGAATTTGTACCGCCAGGTCTGAAAGGAAAATAAACTGTTTTCCCATAAAATCTGACGGTATTTTTTTAACATCAAAATAATGACCAAAACAACAAAATCCATTCTGATTATTCTGATTATTCTTTTAATTGATCAGGTATCGAAATATATTGTAAAGACAAATATGACTCTGTACCAGGATATTCATGTTCTGGGTAACTGGTTTATAATTAAATTTATTGAAAATGACGGAATGGCTTTTGGCCTTGATCTGCCTGGAAATTATGGAAAGCTGATTTTAACCTTATTCCGGATTGCTGCAGTGATAGGAATAGGATTTTACCTGAGGTATCTGATCCGTTTAAAAGCACAATTTGGACTTATTATCTCGGTTTCGCTAATACTTGCCGGAGCTCTGGGAAATATCATTGACAGTGTTTTTTATGGAGTTATTTATAATCAGAGTACGCAGTTTACTACAGCCAATCTCTTCCCGCATGACGGTGGCTATGCCACATTAATGCACGGCCATGTGGTGGATATGTTCTATTTTCCAATTATCAGGGGCTATTATCCGGAATGGATTCCCTGGAAAGGCGGAGATCCTTTTGAATTCTTCAGACCGGTTTTTAACGTGGCTGATTCTGCCATATCAATAGGAGTGGGACTTATTCTTGTTTTCCAAAAAAGTTTTTTTCTGGTCGAATCGAAAGCTACAGAGGAATCAGAACAAAAACTTTCAAAGGAATCACAAGCATCTGAATAAACCGATTATGTCGATTGAAGTTAAAAATCTGACGCGAAATTTTGGTAGCCAAAAAGCGGTTAATGATATCAGCTTTAAAATTGGTAAAAAGGAAATCGTAGGATTTATCGGACCCAATGGTGCAGGAAAATCGACAACTATGAAGATACTAACCGGAATATTACCTCCCAGTTCCGGAAAAGCGTTTATTAAGGATATCGATGTAAGTGAGGATAGTCTTTTGATAAAGCAATTGATCGGTTATTTGCCTGAAAGCAATCCTCTTTATACAGAAATGTACGTAAGGGAATATCTTGAATATGTTCTGGGTCTCTATAAAAAATTCTCATCAAAGGAGGAAGACTTCAATGTTACATCCCCTGAGAGGATTGATAAGGTCATTGAGCTTACCGGACTTGGGCCGGAGCAGCACAAAAAAATTCAGGCCCTTTCAAAGGGTTTTAAACAACGAGTGGGTCTGGCCCAGGCAATTATCCACGATCCTGAAATTCTTATTCTGGACGAACCTACCAGTGGGCTTGATCCTGCTCAAATTATCGAAATCCGAAATCTTATTCTTGACCTTGGGAAAGAGAAAACGGTTTTACTTTCCACACATTTAATGCAGGAAGTGCAGGCAATATGCAACAGGGTAATCATGATAAATAAAGGCAAAATAGTGGCAGATGGAAGCCCTGAAGAAATTTCAGCTCCAGGAATAAAAGATAAGGAAACTATTTTACTTGAAATAAAAGAAAAGGTTCATACAGATAGCTTTCAGAAAATTGAAAACATAGGTCGTATAGTGGAATTGGAAAATAACCAGTTTTTAATTGAAAGTGAAGCAGGGAATGACTTAAGATCAGCTCTTTTTAATTTTGCAGTTGATAATGGCCTCACGATATTGTCACTTCAAAAGAAACAAAAAAACCTGGAAGAAGTCTTCCAGGAATTATCAAAGTGAAGTAGTTTATATATTCACAATACTGTATTATTTAATTGGCTGTACATCCGGGAATTTTCTCCATTTTTTTCTGGGTTCTTTCCTCGAAGACACCAACTAATGAGTTTTTGAAAGTCTCACAAGCCAGGTCAAGTTCCGCTGAGCTGTAATAAGCACTTCCCAATTCATAGCTGATAGCTGCAATTTTAATTTCTACTGTTTCATTTTCAAGGGCAATTTTCGCATGATTAATTGCCGCCTCAAAATTTTCAAGTCTGTTGGAAATTAAAGCCATTTTATAATGCGCATCCGGATTTGTAGGATGATATTCAATTGCTTGTTCATAGTATTCTATCGCATAATCAAATTCCAGGGCTTCAGGCTCCATTTCTTCCATTTCAGAGTCTCCAAGTTCGACAAAATAATCTCCTAAACCTTTCTGAGCATCTTCAATAGTTCCAGCATCATTTTTTGCTTTTGCCAATTCAATGGCTTTGGTAAGGGCAGAAATCATTTCCTCTTCTTCATATTCTGATTTATAAACCAGACCCAGTCCTAAATAGCCCTTTGAATAATTTGGAGCATATTTAATTGCATGCTCAAACATCTCCTTGGCCTCAGACATATCCTCCGATTTTAATTTTTGGGTTCCGACACCTGTCAGAAGTTTTGGAAGATACTTCATCGCTTTTGATTTGTATTCCTCATTGTTTCCATATGCCTCAGCCAGATCAACTGTCTTTTCAAGATAGGGAATGGCATTTTCATAATCCTTTTGTTTCATGTAACCAATGGCTACCTGGTAATTCAATACAGGTATCTGATCCTTTGATTTTGAAACCAGATCATTAGCCTCTGCTCCAACGTTTTCTGCCATAGCAATTACTTCTTGCAGGTGCATAATAGCAGTAGAAAATTCACCTTTGTTTATGTCATCAGCACCTTCGTTGAATTTTGCCACAACATCTTCATAAGTTTGTCCGAAAACTAAGCCTGTGATTGTCAGTAAAATTATCACCAGACTTGACTTTAACTTTGCCATATTCTTCTTTTTTGGTTTGTCGTAAAAAATTAAGCCTCAAATATATAAAAAATGTTTAAAAAAGTTGAATGATCAACTTGATTGATTCTTAATATTTGAAATTTAAATTTATTGATTAATATAATTTAATTCGTTCATTTTATTGTTTGAATGTTCATGAGATAAGAAAAAAACTCAACATTAATAAATTTTACAAGCCGTTTTCATTCATCTGTTCAAACATCTGCTGATACAATTATGACAAATATCTTGCCAAATTCCTAATAGGCACATAACAAAGCATTTAAACACTTTGTTCAATTCCTGGAATTTTCATTTCTCATTATTTACTCTGGTTTTTATCTATCCCGGGTATAGGAAAAGGAAAAAATATTACCTTTGTAAGCCTTAGTGGAAAGATTTGTCTGATTGCAACCACCATAAAAAATGCTAAAGCAGTAACTGCAAGCATTTTAGCCAGTCGGAATCCTTCCAAAGGTAAATTAAAAGTTTTATTTGAATAACGCTGTGGCAAATCGGGTTTTATAAAGCTATGCTTTTTTAATCGTATTTGCTCATCAGCACAATAACACATTATTATGTCATACTTATTTACTTCAGAGTCCGTTTCAGAAGGTCATCCTGATAAAGTTGCTGATCAGATATCTGATGCATTGCTGGATCATTTTATTGCTTTTGATCCAGATTCGAAAGTCGCATGTGAGACACTGGTAACCACCGGTCAGGTAGTTCTGGCAGGTGAAGTCAGAACAAAAACCTATGTGGATGTTCAAAAGGTAGCAAGGGATGTTATTAATACAATCGGCTATACAAAAAGTGAATATATGTTCGATGGGGACAGTTGCGGAATACTTACTGCCTTACACGAGCAATCAGATGATATAAACAGGGGAGTTGATCGTGAAGATCCAATGCTTCAGGGTGCCGGGGACCAGGGTATGATGTTTGGCTACGCTTGCAGGGAAACAGATAACTATATGCCCCTTTCATTAGAGCTTTCGCATTTACTGCTAACGGAGCTTGCAGCGATCAGGAGAGAAGGAAAAGAAATGACTTATTTGCGTCCGGATTCTAAATCCCAGGTGACCATTGAATACGGCGATGATCACACACCTCTTAGGGTCCATACGATTGTTGTTTCAACTCAACATGATGATTTTGATAAGGACGACAAGAAAATGCTGGATAAAATTGCAGAAGATGTTAAAAAGATTCTTATTCCCAGGGTAAAAGCCTTATTGCCGGAAAGAGTTCAGGCATTATTCGATGATAAAATCATTTATCACGTGAATCCAACAGGTAAGTTTGTTATTGGAGGTCCACATGGAGATACAGGTTTAACAGGAAGAAAAATTATTGTGGATACCTACGGTGGAAAGGGAGCCCATGGAGGAGGAGCTTTTTCTGGTAAAGATCCTTCAAAAGTAGACCGGTCGGCCGCTTATGCCGCCCGTCATATTGCTAAAAACATGGTTGCAGCTGGCATTGCAGATGAAATCCTTGTGCAGCTTTCCTATGCTATCGGGGTGGCCCAACCGGTTGGAATTTTTGTAAATACATTTAATTCATCCCATATAAAAATGAGTGATAGCGAAATAGCAGGAGTTATCACAAAAATATTTGATCTTCGGCCTGCAGCCATTGAACAGCGACTAAAACTCAGAAAACCAATTTATTCTGAAACGGCGGCTTATGGGCATATGGGAAGAAAACCTGAAATCAAGTATAAGGTATATGAGTCGCAATATTGGGGGAAAGTTGAATTAAAGGTTGAGCTTTTCACATGGGAAAAGCTTGACTATGTTGAAAGGATTAAAGAAGAAT
>CBDUPM010000132.1:0-7071 GCA_965369105.1 uncultured Bacteroidales bacterium
ATAAGCTTTCCCGTTAATGGAAAATGCTATAGCATCTTTTCTTTTACTTCCTCCAATACTAACTTTTTGAACCCAGGTATCATTTTCACTGTCGTATTCCCAGAAATCTTTCAGGTAATTTCCATCATATCCGGCCCCTACATATCCTTTGTTGTTCAGAGAAACCGCAATAGCACCATATCTGGCTGATCCTCCAAAATCGGAAATCTGTTCCCATTCATTTGCTTCAGGATCGAATTTCCAAAAATCTTTTAGTTTGTTTATCCCATCATATCCTAACCCAACATACCCATAGTTATCATCACTGAATGCAACAGCCCCGTTCCTTGCCACTCCGGGTAAACTGGCTTTCTGAATCCATGTGTTACGTTCCGAATCATATTCCCAAATGTCTTTTAACCTGTCAGAACCATCATAACCAGTTCCAACGTAGGCTTTGTCCCCAATAGTAAAACTGACAGCATCACATCTGCCAACTCCTTCATAATCCGACCGCTCTATCCAGTTCCCAACCAGGTCAGTAGTTTCATCATCATCTTCACACGAAATGCAAACACTCATTAATAAAACAGAAACGAATGCAAGAACAGGAACAAACTTTAGCTGTGCATTTTTATCACTAATCATAATATCATATTTTATAAAGATTTCATTGATGCAAACATATCTCTATTCTTTAAAATCTATGAAACAGAATAGACGAACTCATTCTTTTTATAGACAAAAGATTCATTTTTGCCTATTGATGCAGGATTCTGTCTCCAATACCCGATTAAAGGAAATACATCGGAGTTTGTCGAAAGAATTTGGATGTTGGTAGACTTTATTTCTGACATATATATTTATTACCGTAGTTTGTTCCGATTACAAATTTCAAAAAACAATTACGGATTATGCTCAACAGAGGACCTATAAATATTCCTTACAGGAATTTCATTATTTTATCCCTGATAATTTTTTTTCTGTTTTCATGCTCTGATGACGAAAACCAGTTCACTATAGGGCAGGAATTCATCGATTCAAAGACAACCATAACCATGATCGATACATTTTCAGTTGATTTATCGACTGTGGTCCTGGATTCGGTTTCAACATCAGACAACAACATCCTGTTTATAGGGAAATATTCTGATACTCTTACCGGAGTAATTAGCAGCAGCAGTTTTTTTCAGGTTGGACTCCCGGGGACGGTGAATATGCTGGAGAATGATGTTTATGATTCCATTTCTTTAGTAATCATTTATAATGGTTATAGTTATGGCGATACTTCAGTAAATTTTGGTTTGAATATCTATGAGCTTTCAGAAAGTATCATTTTAAATGACGATGGTTATTTGTATAATACCTCTCACTTTGGATATTATGAATCACTATTAGGGTCCATGGAGTTCTACCCCAGGCCAAATGATGTTGATACCATTGTAGAAATACCATTAAAAGATGAGTTAGGAACAGATTTCTTTAATAAACTCATGGATGATAGTGAGATATTCTCCACCCAGGATATTTTTACTGATTATTTTAAAGGTATTCATATTAAACCTCATATGAATAATGAATCAATACTTGGATTCAAAGCTGAAGATGGTGATATATACATTCGTTTATATTCCCACAGGATTGGTGAAACCCTTACGGATATAGTTCATGATTTTCCAGTTTATGAAACAGAAAAACAGTTTAACCAGGTTACAGCGAATTATACGAATACCAGTTTATATGATATTGAAAATCAAAAAGAGAGCGTACCTTCCTATAAAACTAATTATTTAAGTTATCTGCAGGGGGGTATTGGAATACTCACAAAAGTAAACTTCCCTTCCCTGGCTGAAGTATTATTGTTTGACCGGGGAATCCTAACAAATGCCGAATTGGTATTGTATCCTGAAAAAACTCACTATACACCAGGTTCATTATCTGAAAATTTGTATATGTACAGCACCGATAATATAAACAGGTTTGGTGACTTACTCTACGATGAATCAGGATATACCATCAGTTCTGTTCTGACTTTAGATGAACTGTACAGGGAAGACACCTATTACACCTTCGATCTGACAAATTATATCAAGGATGAACTGAGTGACTCCTATGTGGATAGTGATATGGGTATATTAATTTCGTTTTCTCCGGATGAAATGTACTCCTCCTTTGAGAAAATACTTTTTACAAGCAATAATCCTGAAGCTAAACTAATTTTATATTATTTAACTTATTGAAAACCAATTATGTTAAAAACAAGATCATCTTTTCTGATAATTCTTATGCTTATCAGCGTAGAAATTAATTCTCAAATTTCCAATTCTCCTTATTCACTATTTGGGGCCGGACAAATTGAAGATATTGGATTTGGCGTTACCCAAAGTCTGGGAGGAACAGGTATTGCTTTTCAATCAGAAAAATATTTAAATAATCTGAACCCGGCTTCTTACAATGCAATTGATAGTCTTTCCTTCTTGTTTGAACTTGGAGTATTCCTTAAAAACACACAATATTCCACAATCGAAAAAAGCTTTAATAAGTTTGATCAAAACCTCAGGTATTTAGCCTTGGGATTTCGAATAAACAAATATTGGGCATCAAGCATAGGAATAGCTCCGTTCAGTTCAGTTGGCTATACCATTAATTCTACTGATAATGTGGAAGGTGAAATTGAAACTTTTGATAAAACTTTTGAAGGAGCAGGAGGAATAAACCAATTCTACTGGGGAAATTCTATAAAAATACTGAAAGGATTATATGCGGGTATAAATTTTTCATACCTCCTGGGTTCCATTGAGCAATCTGAAAGTGCATATATTGAAGATCTCTTAAGCTATTCTTTTACCAATAACCAATATATAAGTGGATTATACCTCGACTACGGATTACAATACTCCATTGAACGGCCGGAATGGAAATATACTTTGGGTATGGTATATGGCAATAAAAAAGAATTATCAACCCGGGAAGATGCGTATTATTACTCAGCCGACACACTGGATCTTGATGTGGAAACAGATGAATCCGGCTTTTACCTTCCTCAAAAATTCGGAGTAGGTATTGCCGTGGATTACCGGGATAATTTAAAATTTGGAATTGATTATGAAAGAAAAAACTGGTCTGAGATAAATTATTCAAACCGGTTTTTAAATACCAGGGATAGTGAAAGATACTCAATGGGAATTGAATATAAACCTTCGAAATCAATCAAAGACAAAGGATTTAAAAACATGTATTATCGCCTCGGGGCAAAATATAATAAATCTTACCTCGAGATAGAAAATACTCCAATAAATTCTAAAGCATTATCATTTGGAATAGGGATCCCTGTTAAACATGATCTAAGCTTGCTGAACTTTTCGATCGAATATGGTGTGAACGGAACCATGAATAATGGGCTGATAAAAGAAAATTACTGGATACTGAATTTTAATGTATCCTTACATGACTTATGGTTCATGAAACAGAAATTCAAATAAGTCCAGACAGAAATAATCAATATAATTGCGATTCAGGATTGTATTAAATTAAGGAATATTAAAATTTTTCTTTCTAATTATCCCTTACCCGAATGGTATTATCCATAGATAAAAACCATAAAAAAGATTATTAACAGCCTTCAAAATAAGCCAATTACATAATCATATTCCATTGCATTTCCTTTCATAAATAAGAATTAAAAATTGAAATCAGAATCCGGATCCAAATATGGAAGCCGGCATTAAAAAATTTGCCATTCATTTTACTCCTACATTGATTTCATGATTTCCGGAATCAAAAACAAACAGACCCAATAAAGAATGAAGCAGGCCTGAATATGAAAATCATTTCGCTCTGGCTTCCGAAAGGATTATTATAAAATAAACCCACAAAAACTTTATTTACTTTTGAATGCTGAATATTCTTTTTATTTTAGAAATTCAGGAAACAGAATTATACATTTACAAACATCAAATATCATAGGACATCAGATCATGTCCTTTTCGCAGGAATATTCAAAATAAAATAACCGGAATGAAGATTATCCTAACAAACATAATTATACTTTGCTCCCTGGTTTTTACAGCAGCCGGGCAAATTTCGTCCAGGGTCCAGTCCATTGTCAGGGAACAAAGCCTGGCATCATTAAAGCTATGCAAACATCTTCATCAAAATCCTGAATTGTCGTTTGAAGAGTTTGAAACCTCAAAACTCATGGCTGAAGAATTAAAAATTGCAGGTTTTGAAGTAACAGAGAATTTTTCAGGAAACACGGTAGTGGGTATGTTTAAAAATGGCGAAGGGCCTGTCATTATGCTTCGCACAGATATGGATGCCCTTCCTGTCAGGGAAAATACCGGACTTCCTTTTTCAAGCAATAAAAAGGCTAAATCTTCAGACGGAAAAGAGGTTCCTGTTATGCATGCTTGTGGCCATGATATTCATATGTCGGTTTGGACAGGAACGATTCACTCGCTTATAGCCTTAAAAGATCGCTGGAGTGGAACGCTTCTGGTTATAGCCCAACAGGCTGAAGAGGTTAGCGGAGGAGCCGGCCCTGCCATTGAAGCCGGTTTGTTTAGCAAATTTCCGGTTCCTGACTATGCCCTGGCTTACCACATTAATCCGGAATTGGAATCCGGACAAATCGGACTGGTACCGGGACCCGTTTTCGCCGGGGTAAAAACTGCTGAAATTCGCGTTTTTGGAGAAGGCGGACATGGAGCTTATCCCGAAAAATGTATTGATCCGATTGTAATTGCATCCCGGATAGTACTTGATATTCAAACCATTGTCAGCAGGGAAATAAGTCCACTTGAACCCATTGTAGTAACCGTAGGATCTATTCACGGAGGAACCCGGCCGAATATCATCCCTGATGAAGTCAAAATGGAACTAACCCTCCGTTATTACTCAGACGAAGCTATCGACAGGGTAGTAAATTCATTAAACAGAATAAGCAAGTCTGCAGCAATGGCGGCCGGAATGCCGGAAGACAGATTACCGGAGGTAAATGTTTCCGAAATTGATACGCCACCTGTATTAAATGATGATCAATTAAGTAATCAAATAAAATTGTTTGCTGAGGAAGCTATCGGATCGCAGAATATTTTAGCTACACCGCCTGCAATGGTTGGGGAAGATTTTGGTAAATATGGCCATACTCCTGAAAATATTCCGATTTGCCTTATTTGGCTTGGAAGTACCAATCCGGAATTAATGAAAGAATTAAACTCAAAGGGATTAAAACCACCTCCATTGCATTCTGCTAATCTGATGCCCGATTATGAAAAAACCATAGAAACCGGAATAAATGTAATGGTTCACAATGTATTAGGATTAATGAATACCAAAAATTAGTCAACTTCTTGTATTTTTAATTCCCGGATTCCAAATGGAATAAAAGGAAAACATATGAAAAACACTCCCTCACCCCTGCTGTATATGCTGGTCTTATTTTTTCTTTTATCCTGTGAAAATGATAAAGAAAGCTTCCCTGCGCAAGCTGCTGACATTCTGAAGGAAGAAATCCTTAAGCGTGCGGAACAGGATAAAAATGAACCAGCGCGCACCCTTACCGAAGAATATTGCGAAAGAAGTGCCGGGGGTATGAATGATTTTTATTCTGAAGGGGATTACTGGTGGCCCAACCCCGAAGATCCGGAAGGACCTTATATAGTTAAGGACGGATTGACGAATCCCGGGAATTTCACTCTTCACCGGGAATTAATGATCCGCTTTAGCCAGATGGTTGGGAACCTTTGCTCCGCATACCTGCTTAGTGGAAACAAAGAATATTCTGATGCAATTACAAAACACTTAAAAGCCTGGTTTATAACCGACAGCACCAAAATGAATCCTCACCTTCTCTATGCCCAGGCGATAAAAGGACGACATACAGGCAGGGGGATTGGCATCATTGACGCCATCCATTTGATAGAAGTTGCCCGGACTGTTATCATTCTGGAGGAAAAGAATGAAATTGAAAAAAGCGATTTAGATCAAATTAAATCCTGGTTTTCACAATTCAATTCCTGGCTCACAAGTCATGAATATGGATTGGCTGAAATGGTGCATCCCAATAACCATGGAACCTGCTGGAATATGCAGGTGGGAATATATGCAAAATTAACCGGAAATGACAGCATACTGGATTTTTGCAGGGAAAACTATAAAACCCTAATTCTTCCCAATCAAATGGCAGTAAATGGAAGTTTCCCTCTTGAGCTCAACCGGACTAAGCCCTATGGATATTCGCTTTTTAACCTGGATGCAATGGTGATGAATTGCCTTATTCTTTCTGATCCGGAAAATGATTTATGGAATTTCACCACTGAAGATGGGAAAAACATAGAAAAAGGTCTGGAATATATGGCCGCTTTTGTGGCTGATAAATCCAGCTGGCCTTTAAAACCCGATGTAATGTACTGGGAAAACTGGCCGGTTGCTCATCCTGCATTTATTTTTGGAGCCATCCAATTTAATAATGAAAAATATTTCAAGTTATGGGAAGACCAGGAGCATTTTCCTGAAGTAAAAGAGGTAATCAGGAATTTACCTGTCAGAAATCCTTTGATCTGGTTAGATTAATTCTGTCATTATTAAACAAAAGGCTTTTTTGCTGAATTCCCTTTAGATTTGCCTTACAATTTAATGCAAGAACTATAGAATGATCAAATTCCTGGCACATCTCATACAAGATGATTTTAAATCCGCGAAAAAAACTTTAAACCCGAAACTGATTAATTTACGATTAAGTTTAATTTCGTCAAATCTTCATTTCTGGAAGAAGAACCAACCATTATTTCATACATACCCGGAGTTGGAAGATATGCCTTTTTTTCAACATTCCAGTAGCTTAAAAGCTTCGCATCAATTTCAAAATGAAGGGTTTCAGACTCACCCGGATCAAGCATGATCCTTTCAAATCCTCTCAAATCTTTTAAAGGACGCGGATCTTTTGCATCCAGGTCTTTAATATAAAGCTGCACCACTTCTTCCCCACTCCTTTTACCGGTATTTTTTACACTGACCGAAAGAGTAACAACTTCTTCTCCTTCCAGACTTTCTGAATCCAGCTGTATATCACTATATTCGAAACTGGTGTAG
>CBDUPM010000133.1:0-7039 GCA_965369105.1 uncultured Bacteroidales bacterium
GAAGGAAACTGGGAATGGATGATGAAGTGGAGGATATTTATGTAATCAATCGAATGGGGATTGTGGTGAATACTACTTTTGAAACAGATAGAAACTTAAACCTTTTTGAATTTGGAGAAGAGCACAAGGAACTTCTGGAAAGTATTTTTGAATCAGGGAGCTTTGTGAGTGAAAGGTTTAGTGTTGAAGATAAAACCAAACGAATCAGGAAATACACTTATCAGCCCACCCGCGACGGAAAATATATAATTGAATTGGGCAGATATTCCCCCAAGGCTTATTCATTGATTCAATCCATCAATAACAGGATCAACAGCCTGGCAGAAACCCAGGAAAACATTGAAACAATTGACTTATTTATTGGTGCTGACAGTCCTTTTTCACTCAATAAGAACAAACAACTGGAGCCTGAATATTTGGGCATTTATAAGAATGTTCTGGAATCAAAAGACAGGCTGCTGTTCACTGAAAAAGTGGGTAAAAAGCATTTGAAATATGAATGGATCTATATGTCGAGGGAAAACACCGATTTGTATAAGGAATCCGTAATTCGTATAGTTTCTGACCGTACTCCTGAAATACGAAGCCTCAGGAAAGAGTTTTTTAAATTTTTCATCATATTCGGAGTTACCACACTTGTTGTAATCATTTTGCTTTACCGGAAAACAAGAGTAATTACAGATCCGATAAAGCGATTGGTTGATAAAGTAAACCGGATTTCAGACGGCAATCTGAAAGTAAGGGCAGAAATCGTTGGAAATAATGAGATCACCTCTCTCTCAGAGCAGTTTAACAGCATGATTGAGCAGCTGGAAAGCTATTATTATGAATTGGAAGAAAAAGTCAAAGAAAGAACTGCTGAAATTCAGGCACAAAAGGAAGAAATTGAGGCACAAAGAGATTCAATCCAGGAACAAAGAAATATTCTGAGTGATATAAATAAGTCCCTCCAAAAAGCCTATCTTGAAATTGAAGAGCAGAAGAAACACATTGAAGATAGTATTCATTACGCTAAAAGGATTCAGAATGCTATTCTTCCTCCCCAGGAGTATGTAGAAAAACTTCTTCCGGAAGCATTTATTTTTTATCGTCCGAAAGATATTGTTAGTGGTGATTTCTACTGGGTCACCCACAAACATAACAAGACATTTATTGCCGCAGTGGATTGTACCGGCCATGGGGTCCCGGGTGCCTTCATGTCAATCGTGGGAAATAACCAGTTGAATTATGCAGTCAATGTAAAAAATGCTTCCACACCACATAAAATTCTCGATGCTTTAAATGAAGGAGTTACGAAATCCCTCCGTCAAACAAGGATCAGTTCTTCAGTTAAAGATGGTATGGATATCGCCCTTTTAAGTATAGATCATGATAAAAAAGTGGTTGAATATGCAGGTGCATATAATCCACTGTATCTTGTGCGAGACGGAGAACTTATTCAATATAAGGCAGATAAGTTTCCAATAGGAGGATATATGGGAGAAAAACTGAAAACCTTTACCAGGAATGAAATTGAAGTGAAAAAGGATGATGTTCTCTATATATTTTCTGATGGCTATGCTGATCAATTCGGAGGCCCCAGGGAAAGGAAGTTTATGGTAAAAAAATTCAGGGAGTTGCTCCTGAAGATTCACGATGAACCCATGCAGGAACAAGAGGAAATATTAAATCAGATATTGGAGGACTGGAGAGGAGACGTACAACAAATTGATGATATCCTTGTAATTGGAATCAGAATTTAATGAATGCTTAAAAATATGGCTCTGAAAACGAGTAATAAAAATTCAACTGAACTAACAAATCCTTTTCCGGGTTTAAGACCATTTACCAGGCAGGAATCCCATTTGTTTTTTGGCCGTGAAGGTCAGATAGAAAATGTTTCGGCTAACCTGGTTAAAAACAGATTTATTGCAGTAATTGGTTCATCGGGAAGCGGTAAATCCTCCCTGATTTATTGTGGCGTACTGTCAAAGATAATGGAAAAGGGAGATTGGAAGCTTGTAATTACCCGTCCCGGTTCCCATCCTTTTAAAAATTTACTCGATTCCCTGGGGCAATCCCTGGAAATAAATCCGGCACCCTCTGACCCTTCAGATATGGAGGTTTACCCGGATAATGTAATCCAAATTCTAAAAGACAGCTATAAAAAATCCAAGTCTGAATTTCTGATAGTTATTGACCAGTTTGAGGAATTATTCAGGTTCCGAACAGCATCCAGGGAGGATGATACCCTTCAAACCCGAAGTAATTATGCTGATCTGCTGGTTGAACTGGTGAATCAAAATGACATTCCGGTAAATATCATTATTACAATGAGATCTGATTTTATCGGTGAATGTTCGCGTTTCCAGGAGTTTACCAGTTTGATCAATAAATCAAACTATCTCATTCCTCGGATGTCCGGAGACAATTTCAAAAGAGTTATTGAAGAACCGGTTAAGATTACCGGGGCATCTATCTCTGAAGAACTTGTCAGTAGAATTCTTTTTGAAATGGGAGATAACCAGGATCAGCTCCCTATTCTTCAGCATGCTCTGATGAGAACATGGAATTACTGGCAGGAAAATTCCACAAGGGACAAACCCCTGGGAATAAATGATTATGAGGCTATCGGAGGAATTTCAAGAGCACTTTCTGATCATGCCAATGAAGCCTTCGATGAATTAAGTCAGGATGAAAAAGTTGGATGTGAAAGAATTTTCCGGAGTCTTACGGAAAAGGGCAGCGATAACCGTGGCGTACGCAGACCGACTTCCATTAAAGAGCTTTCCAAAATATCAGAATTACCGGAAGAGACGGTAATAAAAATAATTGATGTATTCAGGGCAGAAGGCAGATCCTTTCTAACCCCAGCCGTAAAAGTTCCTCTGGTTAGCAATGCTGTAATTGATTTGTCTCATGAAGCATTAATGAGAATATGGGACCGGCTGAATAACTGGGTTGATGAGGAATCAGCTGCGGTTACCATGTATAAAAGATTGTCAGAATCAGCAGCACTGTATCAATCAGGGAAAAGTGGATTATGGAGACCTCCCGATTTACACCTGGCAACAAATTGGAAGAATAAGAATAACCCTAATCTTGCATGGGCAGAAAGGCATGATCCTGCCTTTGAGAGAACGATGGTTTTTCTCAATACCAGTGAAAAGGAATTTGAAAAAGAAGAGGAAAACAAACTCAGGTTACAAAAACAGCGTTTGCGCAGAACACGAATGTTTGCCCTTGTATTAGGTAGTGCTGCAATTATTTCCCTGGTAATGTTTTTATATACCCGCCAGCTCTCTGTCGATCTTGAACTTCAGTTTAATGTTGCTGAGAATGAAAGAATAAAAGCCCAGGAAGCAACAAAAGTGGCAGAGGAAAATGCTGAAATTGCACAGGAAAGATTTGAAGAAGCAAATTATGAAAGAGCACGGGCCGACACAGCCAGAACTGAAGCAGAAAAAAGAAGACTGGAAGCGGAAAAAAACGCAAATATTGCCAGAATACAAACCAATATTGCAACCGAAAGGCAAAAGGAAGCCAATACTCAAAGGAATATCGCCCTTGAAAATGAAAGGATAGCTAATATCCAGCGCGATTCAGCTGAACTGGCCCGAAGAGAAGCATACAGCAGAAGAATGTTATCTATTGCTAACTCAATGGCTGTTAAGTCGTTGCAGATACGTGATGACAATGATTTACAGGCGCTCCTTATTTTACAGGCATCAAAATTTAATCATCAGTATGAAGGAGATAAAGAATATGTCGATATTTATTACGGATTATATAATTACCTGAAAAATATATTAGGAGTATATTATAATTCTTTAATCGGTCATAAAAATGCAGTGAAATCATTGGCTTTTATTCCCGGAACGAATTCATTTATCAGTGCTGGTGGTGACGGAATGCTTTTAAAATGGGATATTGAAAAATCCAAAAAGGAATTCGACACTCTCGCGATAGGAAGAAGGGATATCAGCGTCATCGATATTGCTCCTTCCGGTACATTTATTCTGGGAGGCGAAAACCGTTTGGGGCTTTTCTATCTGGACCTTCTTAATACCGACTCACAACCTTTAATGATGGCCGGGCAGGAAATGAATATCAGATCTATCACTATAGCTAAGGATAGTAAAAAAGCTTTCACAGCAGGTCTGAATAAGCTAATCGAGGTCTGGGACATAGATAAAAAGAGCTCAGAAATATTTACAGAAACTGAATCGAGGGTGAATGCCCTGACATTGTCACCCAATGGAAAAGTCCTTGCCGGGGGACTGGAAAATGGGAAAATCCTGCTCTGGTTTATTAACCGGGGCCCGGAAGCCATAGTTCTGGATAGCATTCAGACCAATACTCATTCCATTACTTATTCTCCGGATGGCAGCTATCTCTTGTGTGGCACGGAAAAGGGAGCAATAAGAATTTATAATATGGATAATTTTAAACTGGAAACAAATCTTACCGGACACAGAGCAAGAATAACATCCATAGCTTTATCAGGGGATGGGCAAAAAATGGTTTCAACTTCCTTCGATAACAGGGTATTATTTTGGAATATGAATGACCTCACAAGTCCACCAATTGTTTTTTCTGATAATAGTGGTTTTGGTTATGCCGCTTCCTTCAGCAGCGATGGGAAATATTTTATAACCGGGAGCAGGGATGAAAGCAGACTGATAGTCCGGTCGTCTTCCATTGTGGACCTTAGAACTGAACTTTCTCCCCTGATAAAAAGAAACATGACTGGAGATGAATGGGTAATTTATGTTGCGGAAGATGTACCTTTTGAAAACACAATTGTAAAAGAATAATTTAAAATCCGGATGCAAAAGTTTGAAAAAATACTGTTATGAAAAGAGTCATTCTATATTTGAAATTCCTTTTGCTTATTACATTCCTGATGAATTCTAATCCTGTGATGAGCCAGGAAAGCGATTGTGCTTTGAAACTGCAAGATGCCCGGGATAAATTTAATACAGGACAAATTGAAGAGATTCCATCTCTATTAGAGGATTGCTTAAAATCCGGATTTTCCCGGGAGGATAGAATACAGGCTTTTAAATTGTTAATTAATTCCTATTTATTCGATGATAATCTTGCTCTTTCAGAACAATATATGCTCGAATTTCTTACCAAGTATCCCGAATATGAACCGGTAGCAACCGATCCGGTTGAATTTGTAAATCTTAAAAATGAATTCGACAACGACCCTCGCTCCTCCATTGGTTTTGCCGGTGGACTGAACTTTTCCTTAATCAGGGTATCAGAAGCTTTTGGAACAGGAGCAAAATCGGGGCTGGAAAAGGGGCTGGAAGGAAACGGAGTTTATAAATCATCCGGATCGGGATTTCAGGCAGGAATTGTATATAATTATTACATAAATCCTAAGCTGGAAGTAGGGATAGACCCAATGATCATTCAAAATACTTTTGAATTTGAGCAAAGACCCACATCATTTTTACACCTGGAATATAGTGAAAACCAATTGAGGGTAGATCTTCCGGTAACTCTGATTTACAGTTTTGAGACCTCCGGTAAAATGGCACCCTATTTCAGACTGGGAATTAAGACATCCTATTTAATAAGTTCCACCGCAAAAAGTGATTCTAAATTAAGTTATATAAATACCGGCCAATTGAATTTTGAGGATATTACAGGACAGGAGCAGGATATTGATATTTACCGGTCTGTAAACAATTATTGGGCAATATTTGGTGGCGGGATCAGATATAAAATACCCAGAGCATACTTTTTTTTAGACATCCGGTACAACCTTGGACTCGCAAATCAAGTCAAATCTAATAGCAGGAATATAGGTTTGAATGAAAACCTGTTTACTTATTTCTACAGAGACGATAATTTTTACCTTGATGATATTTCCGTGAGCTTTGGAGTAAGTAAAACTATTTTTAAACCCAGAAGAAAATAAATACGCATTGAGAACAGGTAACTCACATAAAATGAACTATATAGTAAAAATAATTTACAAAGTTTTCTTAATCTTTTTCACTCTTGGTTTTTGTTTTTCCTGTGAAAAAGGTCCTGGCGATAAGCAATCAGAGTACTTTGTAAAGTTTTATGGAACCTATTTTAATAATATTCCGGCAGATATAATTCCAGGTTTTGGCGGAGGATATGTAATTACCGGTGAATCTGAAACGGAATTAAACGGAAATGATATCTTTTTTATTCAGACGGATAAATTTGGGCGTCAGATAGGAGACATTAAATACTACGGCTCTGCTGATTCTGATGAAAAAGCATTGTGTATTGAAAAGCTGGATGATGGGTATTTAATTGGAGGGTCAGTAATGTATTCCAACGGGACAAAAGATGCCATCCTTCTGGAACTTGATAGGGAAGGGAATCAGGTCGGGGATATTGTTTTATACGGTGAAGGAAATAGTCAAAATGAAGAGTTTAGTTCCATTAAAAAATTAAATGATGGAACTTATATGGCGGTGGGATTTTCCAATTCGAAGTTTCTGGTAATAAAATTTGATCCTGTAAATAAGTCCTTTCGCGAATCTCTGGCTGATTTGACCACCACAAAGTTAAACAAACTTACTGTTTCATCAGAAGGCAGGTTAATAAGCGCCGGCACTGAAAACAATATTCTCAATCTAGTACACATAGATCAGAATGGAAATTATTTTGCACAGGATAAAATTGGGGATATAGGACTTTCCTATAATTTCGGGGATTTCATTCAGAAAGAAGATGGTAACTATATACTTCTGTCAAATATCATAGCAGGAAGTAATTCAATTGTAAATCTCAGGGAAATAGAGTTCAGCTATGCCGGTTCTTCGGATAATCCCAGTATGGAAGAAATAAGCTCTAAGGATAGCTATGGAGATATAGGAAGTAATACCGGGAATTCAATCATTCAGCTGAGCAATGGAAATCTGGCTATGTTGGTAACCCGGACATTTAAGGCGGATAAAAATATTCTGCTTTATATTCTGGATGAAGGTGGAAACATGCTGATGGATCCAAAAGAAATGGGAGGTATTGAATTAGACCAGGAAGGGATAAAGATAATTGCCGACAA
>CBDUPM010000134.1:0-7037 GCA_965369105.1 uncultured Bacteroidales bacterium
GATTTGGAAACAGATGAACGTTTATCCCTTTATGAACAAAACTTTAATGACCGGATTGAGGTTTGTGATATGATTCAGGCAAAGGATGAAGGAATTGTCGTTCTCGGGCAAATTTTTGTATCCGGAAAATTTCCCCGGCCATTCCTGATCAAGGTCCCTGCCAGAGAATTTAAGTAATATTACAGTTTAAGGAATTTCGAGCTCAGGGTTTTCTTTTCAGATTTAATCTTTAAAAAATACATTCCGTTTTTAAATTCACCCATTGGAATAGTATAATTATTCGACCCGAATTTACCAATTTCCCTAACAGATTTGAGGAGATGTCCACCGGAATTATAAATCTGAATTTCAAGATTTCCCCGCATTTCAAGATGAATATGAAAATTTAAATTTTCCTTTACGGGATTAGGATAAATCTGGATTAACTCTGTATTAATGGTATTATAACCGGCGGATGTGGGTCCGATTAATGGTAGCTTATCTCCGACCCAATCATCAAATCCCGTTTTAATCAGGGTTTCATTATCTGCCCCCAACCAGTCCTGCACAACAGAGGTGTATATCTGCCGGTAATCAATATTGTATTTCAGATTCCCGTTATGAAGGTCAGAGAGGTTTGGATTAGGACCGTAAATGCCTGGATTCAGTCCGGTACCGAACAATAAAACCGGCGTGGATGTTCCATGATCTGTACCATAGCTATCGTTAGAATAAGCTCTCCTGCCAAATTCTGTAAAGGTTATGGACATCACTTTTTGGTCCATACCCAGAATATTCAGGTCATCATAAAAGGCTTTCACTGCCGAGGATAAATGGTATAAAAGGGCGGCATGATTTCCGGTAGTCGGATCATAGGTTTCAACCTGTTCCCCATGAGTGTCAAATCCCCCAATCCGTACCAGGAAAATGCGGGTTTTTATTCCTCCTTTTAATAACCGGGCAATAAGTTTAAGTTGTCCGGATAATGGATTTTTCCCTGAATTTCCGGAAGAAAAGGGATAAACTTCCGGGTATTCAACAGAGGAATTATTTCCTGCATTGTAAACATCTCTTAATCTTTCTGCATATTGATTTGATTTTTTTTCAAATTCCATTATGTACTTAAGTTCATCACCGGCATGACTATCGGGCACGGTAATAGGCGCTTCAACCCCTACATTGGAGATTAACTGGTAAAATTGTTCCGGATTTCCAATATTCAATCCTATGGGTATTCCATTTTCGCGATGAAAAGCAAGGGACAGGCTGCCACTCATTTCCAGACCAACGGGGTCAGGCATTTCAATGCTTGGTAAACTATCCGGGTATCCGGGATAGGTATTATCCAGGAATCGTCCCATCCAGCCTGAATTATAATCACTTTGAGCATCTCCTCCCATGAAAACAATATCTCTTCCGCGGAAATGGGATAAATTCATGTCGGGATATCCCACATTTTGTATCACTGCAACTTTACCCTGGTCATACATTTCTTTGAAAGCTAACATATCCGGATGAAGACCCGATTGAAGATTTTCATCCACCGTGTCATCAATATTTATAAAACTCCGGGTGCCAAAATCGGGTAAAGCAATATTCGGTCGCAGATTATAATATTCATTGTATTGTGAAACCGGAACCAGTGTATTCAGTGCGTCATTTCCTCCATGTAGCTGAATGAAAACCAGGACATTCTCACTATCACTTTCCATAGCCAGTTTTTTCAGGCCGGAATTTCCTCCTAATATTTGAAGAGGGATTCCGCTCAGGCTTAAACCTGCTCCCCCGGCAATTCCTACTTTCCGTATAAAATCTCTTCTTTTCATGATAACTTCCTTTAAATTAATTGAAATTCAGGAGTTTGAATTAATGAAGTGAGAAAATTTTCCAGTCTTTCCCTTACTACCAGGTCTTCAGATGTATTCAGATAGTTTTGCCATTCATATGCCCAGGTGGTGGGATTAAATGTATCCAGGAAGACCTCGTTCAGGAAGAAATTATATCGTTCCGTATTAAGTTTCACGGCAAGGAGATTGTCCGTTATTACAGAGACAATTTCATCGGGATCTTTTGGATCTGAGATATACTCTGAATTTTCAACCCAATCCAGGATATCGACTTTGAAACTCAGGGAATCGCCATTTCCTATTCCTAAAATTATATTTCCCAGTAAATAGCGGTTGGCAAGGCTGTAGGTGGTAATCCAGTTCCGGTTAAAACCCGGAATCTGATGGTAAGCCGGGTAACCCGCAACTTCAAAGGGTTCATAATAATTAAGTCCCTGGTCCGTAAATAATTCATTCAGATACTCCATATCAGCATAGAATAGTTCTGTGTTTAATTCGCGGTCAGGAACATCTGTATTGAAAAATCTAAGAATACCCAGCAGAAGATCGATCGGGGACTTTATCAAAGCACCCTTGTTGTCATCTTCACTCAGGGCATTATCCATATCGTAAAAGTGCTGGCTCTTTAAAAGTGATTTTAGGGCCGTTGGGATGTCATACCCGGAATTGTAAAATATTTCTGCCAGTGGAACTATAATATCCTGTTCCACTTCATCAGAAATAAAATGATATACAAAGAAGCGGTACAGCTTTCGGATGATAAAACGGGCAGTATCTATTTTGGAAAAAATCATTTCAATTAAATCGTCCAACTCCTGGTAGCATGCTTCAGCAGTAGGGTAGGAGTCAACCATTTCAGAAGTGGAGATTTGCTGATTGTCATAAAATGAAGAAAAAGTTTTGGTTGATGCATCATGATCTGTTGCAAGATCCCGGATTGGATCTCCCTGGCTGATCACCCGGAGTTTCCCCCATGGAAGATCAGTATCCGGATCTATATGGGAAAAGCTTTTGTCTTCGGCCCATCCGGTCAGGACTTTTGTTGCTGCTTTGATATCTTCTTCTGTATAATAGGTATAATTTCCT
The DNA here is from genome assembly GCA_965369105.1 of uncultured Bacteroidales bacterium. Classification (GTDB taxonomy): domain Bacteria; phylum Bacteroidota; class Bacteroidia; order Bacteroidales; genus JAGLSB01. The sequence goes on from CBDUPM010000134.1 coordinate 2,913, forward strand.
TCTGAAAGTTGGGGGCCTTTCCCTATGCTGTATAATTCAAACATCTCCCGGGCAAAATTTTCATTGGGATTGGTCTTTCGATTGGAATTTCCATCCAGGTAGATCAACATGGCATTATCGACACAGATTTTTTTAAAAAGCTCTTTGAAACTGCCAAATGCATACTGACGAAAAAGGCAGTTCTGGTAATAAATGGCTTCACTTGACCGGATTTCTGTCCAACGCGCAGGAAGATGTGAATGATAAAACCAGGTGATTTTTTCCTGAAGATTATTCCCTGATTTTAACATAACATCGGTATGCCAGGCTTTAAAAAATTTCATCAGATCTTCCTGTTCACTGTTGGAATCTGTGGCAGCATTCTGAACAGGAGGATTCACCCAGGAACTGCCTGTTTTTGGGTCTACAGGAGGACCGGGGACTTCAGGGTTTTCAGGAAAAAGCAAATCCACTGCTTCATTTGCTGAAAGTCCTTCGAATTCATCAATGTCGGCCATGGAAGGCCCAAAGCCTGATCGTTTAAGAAGATGAGATGCCTCTGATCGGGTCAAATTTGAATTGTACTGATTTAAAGATGCCATGGCAGAATTTTAGATGAAAGTTAGGAAAAAATCCAAAAAGAAAAGATTTATAAATTATTTATGATGGATTTAGAACGTGTCATTTAAAACGGTATAATTCAGTCCTTATTATGTGGATATAATTTAGGATTTAAATTTTTGAATGAGCGGACATAATGAAGCAACCATTTTCTTTGAAATTCATCTATTTATAAGAAGGGTTTAAATTCAAATCTTCTGTCAGATGAATTTATATCATCTGAAAAAATGAATTACTTTCAGGTAAGTATGCATTTGAAATTTCATCCATCGTTTGAAAAACATTTTATTCTTTTTTGAAATGCAGTTTAATGTATAAACTTTTATTAATCATATCGTCTATCCTTATTATGTCATATACATGTGAAAGTGACTTGGATGAGGTCAGGTCCGATCAGGATGTATTATTTTTAAAAGTTTATGAAAACAATAAATGGGACCCTGAAATTCAGGGTTGGTTGATCGACAATGCCGGAAATGTAAAAGTATTTTCCAGCAGTGAGAATGGGAATTTTGAATGGAATCAAATCAGGGAGAATGAATATATCTCTGAAAATATGGTATATGCCAATTCATTACAAACTCATCAGACTGTTTTTAGAATTAGTTTTAGCGAATTATATAAATACTTTTCCCTTGTCGACCAGGCACTAAAAGGTGTGCTTTCTGAAAGCGTAAATGATTCCGGAAATGAGGGAACCATAAATTACTTTGCTTTAAAATACTATCCCGATCTGAGAAGTTATAAAACGATTCTTATTGATTCAAAGGGTAAGTATTATATCGAAAACACCTCCAATGAAGCTGTAAAGATCAGAGATTGGTTATTTCAGATAGAAAGAGAAATTGAAACCAGGGCCTTGCATTAAAAAATATTCTTTGCTATTTTCTTTATATTGTCTGAAATACCGATTGTATAATAATGAAGAGCAGGAACGCCTGCTTTTTTTAGTTCTTCTGATTGTTGAATGGTCCATTCCACCCCAACTTCCTTGGCTTCTTCGTTTGTTTTACAAGCCTCTACTTCTTTAACCAGTTCATTTGGAATTTCCACATGAAAAACCCTGGGTAACATTTCAATATCTTTAATGCTTGTGATGGGTTTAATACCGGGAACTATGGGTACCGTAATACCAATCTCCCTGCATTTTTCAACAAATTTGAAAAAATGAGCATTATTAAAAAACATTTGAGTAACAATATAATCTGCTCCTGCATCCACTTTAACTTTTAAGTGATAGAGATCCTGTTCCATATTGGGTGATTCAAAATGCTTTTCCGGATATCCTGCCACACCAATAGAAAAATTGGAGGCTGTAGGATTTTTTAAATCCGGATCCAGAAAAATCCCTTTATTCATATTGGCAACCTGTGCAACCAGCTCGGAGGTATGAAGGTGTCCACCGTTTTCAGGAATGAAGAATCTTTGACCTTTCTGCGGATCTCCTCTGAGAGCCAGCAAATCTGTCATTCCCAGGAAATTCAGATCGATTAAAAGATCCTCAGTTTCTTCCTTCGTAAATCCACCACAAAGAATATGAGGGACTACCACTTGCTGATATTTATTCTGGATGGCAGCTGAAATAGCAACGGTTCCAGGTCTTTTTCTTTCGATTTTCCTTTTTATCAAACCATCGGGAAGCTTCAAATAACTGGATTCCTGCTGATGGTATGTGATGTTAATATTGAGGGGATTGAATTCAATCAGGGGATCAATACTGGCATAAATATCTTCTATTTTCCTGCCTTTCAGAGGGGGTAGGAGTTCAAACGAAAATAATGTTTTATCGGTTGTTTTTAATGTTTCTGCTACGTTCATAATTAATTCTAATTGGAATAGTTTAGATTGGATGCAAGATAGGATTCTGCAGTTTTGATATCAAGGCCTTTCCTTTTGGCATAATCTGAAACCTGGTCTTTTCCTATTTTACCCACAAAAAAGTATTTTGATTCCGGATGGGCAAACATGAGTCCGCTGACGGATGCAGCCGGATACATGCTGAAGCTTTCCGTCAGGCTTATCCCGGTTTTTTCTTCAACTTTCAATAATTCAAACAGGCTTTCCTTTTCAGAATGTTCGGGGCATGCCGGGTATCCATGTGCAGGTCTGATGCCCTGGTATTCTTCCATGATGAGGTCGTCAATACTCATGTTTTCTGAAGGTTTATAAGCCCAGAATTCTTTTCTCACCCTTTCATGTAATAGTTCCGTAAAGGCCTCTGCCAGCCTGTCGGCGAGAGCTTTTAACATTATGGCATTATAATCATCATTGGCTTTTTCGAACTCCTTGATCTTCTTTTCAATGCCAATTCCTGCTGTATTAGCAAATGCCCCGATATAATCAATTTTCCCGCTTTCTCTGGGTGCGATAAAATCGGAAAGGCAATAATTTGCTGTCCCTTTTTCTTTTTTGGTCTGGTTTCTAAGATTTATAAATTTTTTAATTATCCTGCTTCTTTTTTCATCACTGTATACCTCTATGTCATCCCCTACTGAATTAGCCGGAAAGATACCGATGACAGCTTTTGCCTGAAGCCATTGTTCAGAAATTATTGTATCCAGCATGTCATTTGCATCCTTGAAAAGTTTTTTAGCTTCCTCTCCCTGTTGAGGGTCATCAAAGATTCCGGGGAATTTTCCTTTTAACTGCCAGACAACGAAAAAGTATACCCATGAAATATATTTCCTGATTTCTTCCAGGGAATAATTTTCAAACACCTTAATCCCTGTAAACTGAGGTTTATAAATATTCTGGTCACTCCAGTCTGGTTTTGCTGCATTTTTCCGGGCATCTGCAAGACTCAGATATTCTATCTTAGATCTTGCACCACTGTATTTTTCCCTGAGCTCATTATATTCATTTTTTAATCCGGAAATGAATTTTTCACGGTGTACCGCACTGAGAAGATTACTTACAACTCCCACGCTTTTTGAAGCATCTTTCACATGGATTACGGGATGATCATATTTGGGTTCAATTTTTACCGCGGTATGTATTTTTGAAGTGGTGGCACCGCCAATCAGCAATGGGAGCTTCATTTCCCTTCTCTTCATTTCATTGGCAATATTTACCATTTCCTCCAGGGAAGGGGTAATAAGCCCGCTTAATCCGATAATATCAGCATTTTCTTTTATCGCTTCATCCAGTATTTTTTCAGTGGGAACCATTACTCCCAGATCAACAATCTCATAATTATTGCATCCCAGCACAACACCTACAATATTTTTACCGATATCATGCACATCTCCTTTTACGGTAGCCATTAATATCTTGCCTGCTGATGTATTTTTCTGACCCGGTGTTTTTTCCTTTTCTATAAACGGCAATAAAACCGCAACGGCTTTTTTCATAACCCTGGCACTTTTTACTACCTGGGGTAAAAACATTTTCCCCTCTCCAAACAGGTCTCCGACAACGTTCATCCCAGCCATCAGGGGACCTTCGATAACTTTCAATCCCAAACCAATTTTCTTATGAGCTTCCAGGGTATCTTCCTCAATGAATTCTGTAATTCCTTTTATGAGT
>CBDUPM010000135.1:0-6983 GCA_965369105.1 uncultured Bacteroidales bacterium
GTTTTGAAGCAGGAATCCAATACCGTCCGGGAGATAAATTCAGCCTGGGCGCCCATATCACCAACCCGACAAGATCAACCCTGGGTGCTTACCATCAGGATACCATTCCGAGTTATTTCAACATGGGTATCAGTTATTATCCTATTGATAATTTTCGTTTAAACCTGCAGTTTAATAAAGGGATTGACCGGTCCTACAGAATTCAGACCGGTTTAGAATATATGGTCATGGAAAATTTATTCCTGCGACTGGGCTACCTTACCCATCCTAATAATCTGACCTTTGGGATTGGCTATCAACTCAATAAAATCAGTGCTGATATCGGATTTACCAATCACCAGATATTGGGATTTACCCCTCATTTTTCTTTCCAGGCCAAATTAAGGTAAAAAAGGACTTTTTTACAGCGAGATTTTACATTTTTTTCCATAAAGGGGTAAAGGCCCATTTATGGCAAAATTATTCCTTTTCCTTGCATTGAGCGCAACAACTTTCAGCAGCCTGCTATCCCAGGAGGTACTGGATGAATTTTTCCGGCAAATAACGGAAGAATATTTTCCGGAGGAAATGAATGAATCCGGGATTTCTGAAAGGATAGAAATGCTGGTTTTTATTTATAACCATCCCTATAATATCAATACCGTTAATGAAGAAGAACTTCAGGAATTATTCTTTTTAAATGATTTCGAGATATTCCTTTTCCTTGAATACAGAACGAACTATGGATTGATTCTGTCGCTGAAAGAACTGGAACTGGTTATAGGATTAAAGCCGGATAAAATAAAACTGCTAAATCACTTTTTAATATGCGGAGACAAGCAAAAAACCGGGATCCCGCAAAAAAAGAATCGAAATGGCAGGCATAAGATTCTGAACAGGTATAAACTTGAATTTCCATTGAGAAAAGGATTTAATACTGACCTTGACAGTTCACTGGTATTTTCAGGTCCTCCTGTTTACCGATTAATTAAATATGAGCTTTTGATTCATGACCGGTTCAAAGCCGGAATTACCCTGGAAAGTGACCCGGGAGAGGCCCGACTGTTAAAAAAAGGGCCTGATTTTAATTCTGCTTTCTTTGAAATGGAAAACCAAAAATGGAAACTCAAAAAACTCATTTTAGGAAATTACCGTCTGAATTCCGGATACGGTCTTATACATGGTAGCGGATTAAATTCCAAGTCGTCTCAGGTGCTGCTTAATCAAAAGTTCAACCAGCTGAAGGTATTTTCCTCTTCCTCAGAATATGGGTTTTTCTCCGGAATAGCCACAGAATTAAAATTTGGAAAATTCTCCCCTATAATCTACCTATCACGAACCAGGCATTCTGCGAACTTAAAGAAGGAAAATGATCAAATATACTTTTCAGCTTTTCAAAATGGAGGTTTGCACAGGAATATGCGGGAACAAAATATCCGAAATACCCTAAATCAGTTTCAAACCGGATGCATCAATAGCTTTCGATTCGATAAGTTGCAGTTTTCTTATATATTGAACTTCAATCATTTATCCATTCCATATTTTAAGCCTGTTTACTTATTGGAAAATCAAAAAATCCGGGCTGAGAAAGGATACCTAAATCAATCTTTAAGTTTAAACTACCGGACATCCCGAGTGCAGTTTTTCGGTGAGCTGGCCTTTGACAAGCATTTCTCACATGCAGGAATAATCGCAGGGAATTTCAGGATCCACCCATTACTTACAATAAGTTGCTCCTGGAGAGACTATTCAAAAAATTACATTAGCTGGAATTCTTCTTCCCTGGCAGAAAAATCAAGAATTCAAAATGAAAAAGCCTTTTACTTTGGAGCTGAATTTTATCCAATACGGATTCTAAAGCTTTCATTTTACTCTGATTTTTACCGTTTTCCATGGTTAAATTATAATGAAAGTCATCCGGTATATGGCAATGATCACTTTTTAAAAGGAGAATGGAAAATCAGCAGGAAGATGACAGGAATTAGTCTTATAAAATATGAAAGAGCATTTACCAATTCAAGCTCAGAGGAAAGTCCAATGGATCAGATGATGGAAACCCATTCAGCCCGTTTTTCCCTTCAAAGTATCTATCAAGCCGACAATCAATTAAAATTCAGCAATAAAATTGAATTCAAAAGATTTCAAAGGAACAATAATGAGTTTGTTGGAATATTAGCCTACCAGGGAATACAAAGAAAATGGCTAAACGATAAAATATCAATGGATCTCAGGTATACGATTTTTGATATTCCAAATTGGGAGACAAGAATTTATAGCTGGGAACCTGATCTTTTATATAGTTTTTCTATGCCTCTTTTTTACAGAAGGGGACAAAGTTATCTTATCAATTTCAGGTTCAGGACAGAAAAATTAAATATAGGTTTGAAAATCTCAGAAACTAAATATTTAAACGAAATTGAAAGCGGAAGTGGCGCAGATTACAGGAAAGGAAGAGTATTCAGGTCTGTAAAATTTCAATGGATCTTGAAAATTTAAGATCAGTCGGTTTTAATATCCTTTATATTTAGCTGTAGGGTGGAATTTCCCCGGAAGTTATTTTGATCTACCGAATAACAAATATCAAATGCAAGACCCCCCTTAATTTTTGAAAGTTTATTTCCCTGTCCAAAAGCAATTGCCGGAAAGACCTTAAAAGGTTCATCTTCATGAACCAGAGAAAGTTTCAGATGTTCATTGTTAGTCCCAACAGCTTTTCCTTCCCCGTTATCCACCACATTTTCAGTGAGAAAAACCGGTGCCATATTATCGGGACCAAAAGGACGGAATTGTTTCAAAATCCTGTAAAATTTATCATCAATTTCCGGGAGTTCCAGGTCTGTATCAATTTCAACCACAGGAATTAACTGGTCAGGATGTATCTTTTCTTCCACCACCTGCTCAAAACGCTTTATAAATTTTGAAACATTATTAAGCTTCATGGTTAATCCGGCGGCATATTTATGCCCACCGAAATTCTCAAGCAGATCGCTGCATTCCTCTATTGCCTGGTAAAGATCAAATCCGTTTACACTTCTTGCTGATCCGGTCGCGAAACCATTACTCCGGGTTAATATTACAGTTGGTCGGTAATAATGTTCCATTAAACGGGAGGCTACAATACCGATTACTCCTTTATGCCAGTCAGGATTGAACAGAACCGTGGATTTCTTTTGCTTCAGATCTTCATTTCCATCAATCAAACCCAAAGCTTCCTGCGTAATAAAGCTATCAATACTTCTTCGGTCAATATTAAAATGATTTATCTTTTCCGCAATCACCATGGCCGGTTTTTCACTTTCGGATACCAGGAGGTCAACACTCTTTTTCCCCGATTCCATCCTCCCGGCAGCGTTAATCCTGGGACCTATTTTGAAAACAATATCCTCAACCGTAATATCCTTCGAATCAATATTTGATATTTTCAAAATGGTTTTAATTCCCATGGAGGGAGATTCATTAATAATTTTCAAACCAAAGTGGGTGAGAATCCTGTTTTCCCCTGTGATGGGCACGATATCAGATGCGATACTGACAGCAACCAGATCCAGATATTGAATCAGCTCATTAAAATCCTTATCCAGGCTTGCCTGAAAGGCCTGAATTAATTTAAACCCCACTCCGCAACCGCTTAGTTCTTTGTAGGGGTAATTGCAATCTTCTCTTTTCGCATCCAGAACTGCTATGGCATCAGGAATTTTGGCTCCGGGTGTATGATGATCACAAATGATAAAATCCACGCCTCTTTGTCTTGCATAATCTACTTTATCGATGGCTTTTATTCCACAATCCAATGCAATAATTAATGAGAATCCATTTTCCCTTGCATAATCGATCCCTGAAATTGAAATCCCATATCCTTCATTGTACCTGTCGGGGATGTAATAATCAATATTTTTAAAATACTCCTTGAAGTATTTGAAAACCAGAGAAACTGCAGTGGTTCCGTCTACATCATAATCGCCATATATAAGTAAGGATTCATTATTGCGGATAGCGACATGAAGACGGTCAATAGCTGCCTTCATATCCTTCATGAGAAAAGGGTCGTGTAATTCCTTGAGATTGGGCCTGAAAAAAGACTTAGCTTCTTCATAGCTTTTTATTCCCCTTTGGGCCAGTAAATTAGCAAGGGCCTGGTTTATTCCCAGTACCTCTTGAAGATGCTTTACTCTTTCTTCATCTCCTTGCTGTTTAATTACCCAATTCTTCTCCATTTTTTCTGTAAAGCACTTTTTTAAAGTCAGACAAAGGATATCTGAGCTTTTATTATTTCATACAAAAATAGAAATATCCGAGAGAATTACATTCTATTTTTAAATCTATATTTATTTTTCCTGATCTGCCACATGCATTTGACTGCTCTCTGTTTATTAATGGAAAAATCATTAAAAAATCGACCCTGATTTTCATTTTTTTTTCTTCCTGGCTTAAATCGTTCTTATCAAGCTCTTTTTTTATATTACTTTTGTGGGAAATTTTGAAATACTAAAAATGAGTCATCAAAAATTAAGCGAACAGGAAGTAATCAGAAGAAACTCCCTTGAACAAATAAGGAATAAAGGTATTAACCCTTATCCACAGGCAGAATTCAAGGTCAGCCATAAAAGTTCAGACATCAGGGAAAAATTTGAAGAAGGAAAGAAAGGATTTGAAAACATTACCCTGGCAGGCAGGCTAATGAGCAGAAGGATCATGGGAAAAGCTTCCTTTGCTGAATTGCAGGATGAAAGCGGGAGAATCCAGGTTTATGTAAACAGGGATGAGATTTGTCCTGGTGAAGACAAAAGTCTTTACAATGATGTATTTAAAAAACTACTGGATATTGGCGATTTTATCGGAATAAAGGGGCATGCCTTTATTACCCAGGTAGGTGAAAAATCGGTCCATGTTGAAGAATTGACTGTTTTAAGTAAATCCTTGCGTCCCCTGCCTATTGTAAAGGAAAAAGACGGAAAAACCTGGGACGCGGTCACCGATCCCGAATTCCGTTATCGCCAGAGGTATGTTGACCTGGTGGTAAATCCGGAGGTGAGAGAGGTTTTCAGAGCCCGGACAAAAATTTATAATTCATTCAGAGAGCTGTTTAACAGCAAGGGATATCTGGAGGTCGAAACCCCCATCCTTCAATCCATTCCCGGTGGAGCGGCTGCACGTCCTTTTATTACCCATCACAATGCTCTGGATATGCCTCTTTATTTGAGGATTGCCAATGAGCTTTACCTGAAAAGATTGATTGTTGGTGGATTTGACGGAGTTTATGAATTCTCAAAGGATTTCAGAAATGAGGGAATGGACCGGAGTCATAATCCGGAATTTACGGTTATGGAAATTTATGTAGCCTACAAAGATTACAACTGGATGATGGATTTTACCGAGGAGATGATTGAAAAGGCAGCACTCGATTTGCATGGAACCACTAAAGTTAAAGTAGGTGACAAAGAAATTGATTTCAAAAGGCCCTTCAAAAGGGTAAGCATGCTGGATGCAATTAAAGAACACACCGGGTATGACCTGAATGGAAAATCGGAGAAAGAAATACGGGAAATCGCTAAAAAACTGGAGATAGATGTAGATCCGAGTATGGGCAAAGGCAAACTTATAGACGAGATTTTCGGAGAAAAATGCGAAGCCAGTTATATACAACCCACCTTTATCAAAGATTACCCGGTTGAGATGTCACCCCTTTGTAAAAAACATCGGGACAATCCGGAACTTACCGAGCGATTTGAATTGATGGTAAACGGGAAGGAGCTGGCAAATGCCTATACCGAGCTGAACGACCCGATCGATCAATATGAAAGATTTAAAGAACAAATGGCACTTTCTGAAAAAGGAGATGATGAAGCCATGTTTATTGATATGGATTTTGTAAGAGCTTTGGAATACGGAATGCCTCCCACATCGGGAATGGGAATCGGGATGGACCGGCTGACCATGTTACTGACCAATTCACCCAGTATTCAGGATGTGCTGTTTTTCCCGCAGATGAAACCGGAGGCCAGTCAACAGTCTGCAGTCAACAGTCAACAGTTGACAGTCGACGGTCCACAGTCCTTAGTCCGTAGTCCGCAGGAGGAGTCCTCCTTCGCTGAAGCTTCGGAGGACGAGGGAATTGATTTGACAGAAGAAGAAAAACTGGTTTTGAAGCTTTTAAAAGAGAAGTCGCCGGTTGATTTGAATGAATTGAAGGGACAGGCGGGGCTTAGTAATAAGAAATGGGATACTGCCATCAAAGGACTACGCAAACACAAGCTTGCTAAGGTAGAAAAGACGGATGACGGGTTACAGGTTTTGTTAGAAGAATAAATAATTATGGTAAAGAGGTTTTCAGCTAGGAGCCTGGTATTGTTGGTGTTTGTTCTGGTTTCCTTTCCGTACAATACAAATGCACAATCAAAGGTTCACGATCATGAAAATGAACATGTACATGCCAGAAATGAGATAGGAATTGGAAATTACTTAAGCTTTCTTATGGGGGAGCAAGATTTTGCTTATGGCCTGCATATTCATTATTTAAGGACGATTGAGGATACTCGTTTCGGATTCGGATTTGGGTACGAACAAATTTTTGACGAACACAAGCACAGGACCTTAGGATTGATAGGAACATTCAGACTTTCTCATCCCCTAATTCTTTCCCTTTCACCAGGCATTATGCTTCCAAACCAGGAGAATCAGGACAGCAGATTTGCTTTCCACTCTGAATTGATTTATGAGTTTGAAATAGATTCTTTTCATCTGGGACCTGGTCTGGAATTTGCAACTACATTTGAAGAATATCATATTGGTGTAGGTTTGCATTTTGCTTATACATTCTAAAGAATAAATATACCTGACAACCAGCAGATGGACCTCCACATCTATAACCTCCCTGCTGAAAGGCATTGCTGGACGAGGGGATTGAGCATACTGATGTGGAAAAGCTTGTTTTAAAGCTTTTGAAAGAAAAATGTGTGCCCTCACCCCCGGCCCCTCTCCATGTGGAGAGGGGAGGTATAATGTCG
>CBDUPM010000136.1:0-6935 GCA_965369105.1 uncultured Bacteroidales bacterium
CAGAGGCAATTTTCGCAAGGAATTTATTATAGGATACCCCCGCAGAAGCAACTAAGCCCTCTTTTCTCAGGATTTCTTTTTTTATTTCTTTGGCAATCAGCGAGGCTGAAGGTGGACCTTTCCTGGGTTGAGTGACATCAAGATAGGCTTCATCCAGGGACAAGGGCTCAACCAGTCCGGTATACTCATGAAAAATTTTCCGGATATTAGTTGAAACTTCCCTGTAAACTTTAAATCGATGCGGTGTGACAATCAGATCGGGATATTTTCTGAGAGCCGATGCCATTGGCATAGCCGATCGAATTCCATATTTCCTGGCTTCATAACTGGCAGCAGCAACCACAGAACGGGGACCACGATGCCCGACCACCAGGGGTTTCCCCCTGTATTCCGGAAAATCCCTTTGCTCCACTGAGGCAAAAAAGGAATCCATATCTATGTGAATGATTTTACGCAAAATCTGCCTGGTTATATTTCCACCAACCCTGATGAGGCTTAAAATTAGGGAATAATTTTTATTTTTCAGATGAATTCAATTTTAGCACCTTAAGGATCGGGAATAATTTTACTACTAATGAAGCTGAATTTTTTAAAAGGATATTTTGAATTTCTGTTTGGATTTACCTGTATTTATGAAACATAATTTTTCGAACAATCCATTTGTGAAAAACTGACACTGGTTTTTAATTTTATCCTTCAAGTAAACAGTTGCCGGAACTAAATAAGTTCTTGGTATATTTGTCTAATTAATTGACAAAATCATTTTATCCACCCAAAATGAAAAGAATACCTGCTTTATTTATCATTATCATTCCTCTCTCTCTCATGATTGCTTGTCAAACAGAAAGCTCAGAAGAAACGGTAACAGCAGTTTCTGATGATAATGAAATTGTCGGGGTAAGTGTCTGGGACCGGATTTCCACCCGAAGCAAGCCTGTAAGAAATTCACCTTCCAATACATTGATGAGCCTGGGGGAAAGTTTTATCTACCTGGATTCAACAGCCATAGACTCATCCTATAATAATACCAGGTTTCTCAAGGCAAGGCTATCAGATTCTTCCATTGTCTGGGTTTATGATTTCGCAAGTGTGTTAAATGCCAAACCTGCTGTCATTACAAACGAGGTCCCTTTGTATATGAGGCCTGATCTCCTGACCATATCAGATAAAAAAATCAATACAATGGAAATTGTGGCTGTAATTGAAGAATGGGATAACTGGATTAAAGTTGTTGGAGAGAAAAAGGAAAAAGTGGGATGGATAAAAAAGGAATTTATTACTGAAAACGGGATTGACCTGGCATTTTCCTTATTGGCAAAACGGAAGCTGGAAGAAAAAGACACAGAACAAAAAATAAAGGCCCTGGAAGATTTACTTGAAAACAATCCCTATCCCAATACTGTATTCACCGCCGAATTAAGAAAAATAATTGACAGGGAGAAAGAAATCCTGAGAGAAAGCAGAGAAGACCAGGATAGGGAAGACGAAAACCGGAGAAGAAGAGACTGATAATTTCTGCTTTCGTATACGCAGTACGGAATTTTTTCGTTTAATCCCCATTGCGAACTAAAAAGAAAAAAGCTTTGGTAAAGAATTACTTGCTTTTAAAATTGAATTTCAAAAAAATCCTTCGTTTTTCTTTAAGAACAGGTGGTATTCTTTTATTATTTTTTGCTTCGCTTTTTTTATTGGTTTACCTGGGAGTGTTTGGTCGGCTCTCTTCTGTAAAAGAACTTCAAAACATTCAGAATTATCTTTCTTCAGAAATTTATTCTCATGATAAAGTTTTATTAGGAAAGTACTATCTGCAGGACAGAACTAATATTCAGTATAATAACCTGCCTGAGCATTTGATCCAGGCTTTAATTGCAACAGAAGATGTCAGGTTCTATGAGCACAATGGAATTGACAGAAGAGCTGCATTGCGGGTTGTTTTCAAATCCATACTATTAAACAAAACGAATTCCGGCGGAGGTAGCACTATTCACCAGCAACTGGCAAAAAACCTGTTTCCCAGAAAAAGATATTCCATACTCAGCATGCCGGTAAATAAGTTCCGGGAAATGATCCTGGGTGTCCGCCTTCATAAAGCCTACCCAAAGAAAGAAATACTGGAGTTATATTTAAACACGGTTTCCTTTGGAGAGAATACCTACGGGATAGAAACTGCAGCAAAACGCTTTTTCAATAAGATACCCCGGGATTTGAAAACAGAGGAATCAGCTCTTTTGATAGGCATGCTAAAAGGAACCTCCCTGTATAATCCCAGGCTGAATCCGGAAAGATCAAAATCAAGAAGAAACCTGGTTCTTGCTCAGATGCTTAAGTATGATTACCTGGAAAAAGAAAGTAATGATTCCCTTTGTGCTCTGCCAGTTTCTCTTAATTATGTAAACCTCAATCATAATGAAGGCCTGGCTCCTTATTTCAGGGAACATTTGCGCATGTACCTCCTTGAATGGGTCAAAAACAATCCCATGGAAAATGGTTCAGAATACAATATTTATACGGATGGTTTGAAGATTTACACCACCATAAATGCGGATTTGCAAACCTATGCCGAACAGGCCATGAAAGCCCATATGGCTCATCTTCAAAGCATTTTTGACCATCAATGGAAAAATAAATCCCCTTTGGGAAATAACAATCCATTTATCCTGAAATCTTTGGAGGAAAGCAGGAGTTACCGAATTCTGAAAAAAGCCGGACTGTCTAAACAGGAAATAACAGATTCTCTCCGGGTTCCCAGAAAAATGGAGGTTTTTACATGGAAGGGAATGCAGGAAGTTGAATGGTCAGTTTATGATTCAATAGCTCATTATGCAAAATTTTTACATACAGGTTTACTTTCAATGGAGGCGAAAACCGGATATGTTCGGACATGGGTGGGAGGTATCAATTCAGAATATTTTAAATATGACCATGTTACATCGAAAAGGCAGGCCGGATCAACCTTTAAACCCATCATTTATTCAGCTGCACTACAAAACGGGCATGATCCCTGCTCTTATCTTGAGAATGATTCGATTGTTTATGAAGATTACAATAACTGGACACCAAGAAATGCCGGACTGGGTTATGGCGGATACTACTCAATGAAAGGGGCCCTGACACATTCAGTTAATACCATCAGTGTCAAATTGCTGGAAGAAACCGGGATTGATCAGGTTATAAAATTTGCCAAAGAGCTGGGAATCGAAGGTGACCTTCCGGAGGTACTTTCACTGGCCCTTGGAACAGGTGATGTATCCCTTAAAGAAATGCTCAGAGCCTATAGCATATTTCTGAATGAAGGTAAAGTAGTCGAACCTGTTTTTATCAGCAGGATTGAAGACAAATCAGGCAATATTATCTATAAAGGGCAGTCCATCATCTCGGAACCTAAACTTGATCCGCATCAGGCGCAGCTCATGACCGAAATGATGAAAAGTGTGGTTGACAATGGGACGGCTTCATCTTTGAGAACAATCTATGGCTTTGACAATGAGATAGCCGGAAAAACCGGAACGACACAAAATAATACCGACGGTTGGTTTATTGCTTATACACCCGTTCTGATAACAGGAGTGTGGGTGGGAGGTGATCATCCCAGGGTAAGATTCAGGTATGGAAACTACGGGCAGGGTGCAGCCGCTGCCTTACCAATTTGGGCAAGGTATATGCAGAAAATCTACCGGGATCCCCTGTATCGCTATTCAAAACAACTTTCATTTGATATTCCTGAAAGTGTGAAAAATGAACTGGATTGTGAAGATTATCTGGAGAATTATAAAGAACGCTGGTGGGAAAGAGGAGGACGTCGCTTTTTCTTTTTCAGAGACAGAGACAGAAAGAAGGAAGAATGAAACATTCTTTAGAATTTTCTATTTTTGGTATATAAGCCGTCTGAAATTTCAATCCGTTTTGGTGTAACTGAGGCATCCTTAACATAAAATGTCAGAAATAAAATGAAAAAAAAGCAAATAGAAAGTTTAAAACGTCGTGAATTTCTGAAGCTGGGTTCCAGGCTGACTGCAGGCTCCCTGCTTATGGGCCTGGGAACAGCCCGCCTGTTGGGTGAAGTAAATTCAGCTTTTGAAGACAGTCCTGTTACAATTGAAAGCATTATTCTTAACAATGGCATCAAAATGCCTGTCCTTGGATTTGGCACCTTATATCTCAACGACGAAAAGGGAATTGCTTGCGTCCATGAGGCTATTTCACTGGGTTACCGGCTTATCGATACGGCAAGCATTTATGGAAATGAAAAAGCGGTGGGTGAAGGAATTAAAAAAAGTGGGATTGAGAGAAAAAAGCTATTTGTAACATCGAAAGTATGGGTAGACGACTATGGGTATGAAAAAACCAAAAAAGCCTTTCAAACCTCCCTGGATAAACTAGGTCTCGAATATCTGGATCTCTATCTCATTCATCGTCCCCGGGGTGACGTTAAAGGAGCCTGGATGGCCATGCAGGATCTTTATAAGGAGGGGAGGATCAGGGCGATTGGTGTGAGTAATTTTGAAACAGCTCACCTCGAGGAATTGATGTCCTACTCAAAAATCAATCCTGCTGTTAATCAGATTGAATCCCATAGCTTCTTCCAGCAAAAAAAGGCAATGCTTAGCCTAAAGGATCGCGGAATACAAATGGAAGCCTGGTCGCCCCTGGCCCAGGGAAGAAATGATCATTTTACAAATGAAACATTGGCGGCAATAGGGAAAAAGTACAATAAAAACAATGCCCAGGTAAGCCTGAGATGGCATTACCAGAGAGGGGTTGTTGCCATTCCCAGAAGCTCGCAAAAGCAACATATGGCTGAAAACCTGAATATATTTGATTTTAGCCTGGACCCATCCGATTTGAAAAAAATTGACTCCCTGGATTTAAATATCACTCAATTTCCGGAGTGGGAATGATTTGAGCCCGGGTATAAAATTTGCAGAAGATTATAAGCCGATATGCTACTTAAATTAATTTTGTACTATCCATGCATTTTGCTCTTCTTTTAATTAATCCTGGTATATTCGACAACTGCACCCAACTTAAACATTTTTCATTCTGATTAAAGTTTTTTAAAGTTTATTTTGTTATAATGAAGACTCTTTAGATATTTACATTCAATTGTATATCAACAGAAATATTAAATTTAAAAGAACAAGATGAAAGCTATTTTAAGCATTGCTATTGTAAATCTCTTCATGTTTACAGGTCTTTGCAATGGAGCAAATAATTTAACTCTGACTGATCCTGACTCAGCAGCTATCTGGGAAGTGGATTTCTTCGATGATTTCGAAACATTTAATCCGGAAAACTGGCAGGATCAGAGAATTTGGGTCAATAATGAAAAACAATGCTATGTTCCGGATAACGAGTATGAAACCCGCGAAGTGAGTGATGGAACCATAAAATTGAAGGTGATCAATATCGGAGAAAAATATGACTGTGATAATTTAGACAAGCACGGGAATAAACATCCGGAGACTGTCTATGTCGCCGGCCGGATTGCTTCCAAAAACCGGAAAGAATTTATCAAGGGAAAATGGACGGCCAGATTAAGGCTTTTAGGGAGTGGTGAAGCCAGTATGTTTCCTGCCTGGTGGATTCTGGGTGCGCAAAATAATGAACCTCCTGTTCAGGAAGCAGATGAAAATATCTGCTGGCCACTTACGGGTTCAGGTGAAATTGACATATTCGAACATCATGGCGACCATCAGGCCGATCATTACACTACAGGCGCTATAAAGAGTCTGGGCGAATGTGATAAAGGAGATTGGTGGAGTATGCGGACAAATGTACCGGCAACTCTGGATGAGTATCATGAATACTCGGTGGAATGGGAAGGAAGCGACCTTGTTTACCGGCTTGACGGCAAGGAAGTTTACCGAAATGCAGGACAGGGAGATAAGTATCCCGAAGCCATGTTTGCCATTTTAAACTATGCAAAAATTACCGATTCCCCTATGGAAGGTGAGTGGGTCATGGAAGTGGACTGGGTAAAACATGAATTCCGGAAATAAGGGAAAGTCTACATCATTTTCGGCTATTAAGGATTAACAGCCTTAATCTATAATTACCATGAAACTGAGGTGTCCGGGCATTCAGATATTTTATTAAAAATTCCCGAAATAATTCGAAATTATCCTGGCAGTAAGATTCTCATTTATAAATCCTTCAGCCTTCATCGATAAGTGTAAATTTCTGGTGATTGAGCATTCTTGAGGAACAGCTTGTTAATCCATTGAAAAACAGTAACCTGATTGCCATCTCCATGCTTAAATACAGGAAGTTTCAATTATGTTAGAATTGACTGGTTTAAAAAGTTGTAACTTGTAGACTTAATTTGAACCTCAACAAAAAAAGGATACAATGGCTAAAAAGAAAAAGAAAAAAAAGGAAGCATTAAAAAGTGAGGGTAAAAAAAAGAAGTCCCTGGTATTAAAACTCAGGAAAAAAAAGGATAATAAGAAATCCAAAAAGAAAGAATCGGGGAAAAAAGAAAAAAAGAAGAAAGTTGAAAAGAAAAAGCTGACCAGTAAAAAGGCTTCTGAAAAAAAAGATTCAAAGAAGAAGGGTTTTGGAAAAGGTTTATTAAAAAAGGGAAAAAAGAAGAAAGAACTTAAGAAAAAACCGGTTCAAACGATAGAAAATAAAACCACAAAGCCTGATATTATTGAAAGAAAACTTGTTCCTGTTGCAAAAAAAGAGGATTCCAAAACTACGGAACATAGCTCAGATTATAATACAAAAATTGCCACAATAAAAATCAGAGCTATAACATCCAAAGAGGAATTGTTAGCCTTTACCAGAGGTGAAAAAAGAGTAACCATTACACGCATTATACCGGCAGCTTTGAGAAGACTTGAACAATAAAGCATTTGATTAAATTCTACTTTGAATTTAGCTCTTCTTCGAAAGTTCAATTTAATATTTGAGAGGGAATTGATGATTTTCTG
>CBDUPM010000137.1:0-6925 GCA_965369105.1 uncultured Bacteroidales bacterium
TAATTTCGCACCAACAACTAAAAAGAAAAAATTATGGTATTCGATCTGGAAATGATTAGGAAAAAATACAATGAAATGCCTGGCAAAATTGACATTGCAAGGAAAGTTGTAAATCGCCCCCTGAGTCTGACTGAAAAAATTCTCTATTCTCATCTTGATGAAAGTGAGTTAAAAACTGCCTACAAAAGAGGTGCCGATTATGTTTATTTCCGTCCGGATCGGGTTGCAATGCAGGATGCAACCGCACAAATGGCCTTACTACAGTTTATGCAGGCAGGAAAGAGCAGAACTGCTGTACCCTCCACTGTTCATTGTGATCATTTAATCCAGGCAAAACTGGGTGCTGCAAAAGATCTTCACACGGCTAATACCGACAATAAAGAAGTATTTGACTTCCTTGCCACGGTTTCCAATAAATATGGAATTGGATTCTGGAAACCGGGAGCGGGAATTATTCACCAGGTGGTACTGGAAAATTATGCTTTTCCGGGAGGAATGATGATTGGAACTGACTCTCACACCGTTAATGCCGGGGGTCTGGGCATGGTTGCCATAGGTGTTGGAGGTGCTGATGCAGTTGATGTGATGGCCGGAATGCCCTGGGAACTTAAATTCCCAAAATTGATTGGAGTGAAATTAACAGGGAAATTAAATGGCTGGACCTCTGCAAAAGATGTTATTTTGAAAGTGGCAGGCATTCTCACAGTAAAAGGTGGAACCGGATCCATTGTGGAATATTTTGGTGAAGGAGCCAATTCGATCTCATGCACTGGAAAAGGTACCATATGTAATATGGGTGCAGAAATCGGAGCAACTACCTCCCTTTTTGGATATGATGAAAAAATGAAATTATATCTGGAAGGAACAAAGCGGAAGGAAGTTGCAGAACTTGCGGATCAGATTAAAGAGCACTTAACAGGAGATGCAGAGGTATATGCTGAACCTGAAAAATATTTTGATCAGGTAATTGAAATTAACCTTTCAGAACTTGAACCTCATGTCAACGGACCCTTCTCTCCAGACAAAGCATGGCCGATTTCACAATTAGCCAAAGCAGTGGAAGAAAATGACTATCCGGAAAAAATGGAAGTGGGATTAATCGGATCCTGTACAAATTCTTCCTATGAAGACATTACCAGGGCAGCTTCCGTTGCTCAACAGGCAATCGACAAAAACCTTACAGTGAAAGCCGAGTATACGGTTACTCCCGGCAGTGAACAGGTGCGCTATACCATAGAAAGAGATGGTTTACTCGACACCTTTACAAAAATCGGAGGAGTGGTTCTTGCAAATGCATGCGGTCCCTGTATTGGTCAGTGGGCCAGGCACAATGCTGATAAGCAAAAAAAGAATTCCATTATCACCTCATTTAACCGGAATTTCGCCAAACGGAATGATGGGAATCCAAACACTCATTCCTTTGTCGCAAGTCCTGAAATAGTAACTGCCCTGACCATTGCAGGCAGCTTGAAATTTAATCCCCTGACGGATACCCTGATAAACAAGAATGGTGAAGAGGTCCGATTGGAAGAGCCACAAGGCATTGAATTACCTGTGAAGGGTTTTGCGGTTGAAGATAATGGATACCAGGCTCCAGCGGAAAAGGGCAGCGATATAGAAGTAAAGGTTTCTCCCGATTCAACGCGACTTCAGCTTCTCACTCCTTTTCTTCCATGGGATGGAAAAGATCTGAAAAATCTCAGACTGTTTCTTAAAGCTAAAGGAAAATGTACAACCGACCATATTTCGATGGCAGGACCATGGCTCAGATACAGGGGACATCTTGAAAACATTTCAAAAAACCTGATGCTCGGAGCCATAAATGCCTTTAATGATTCTCCGAATAAGGTGAAAAACCAGGAAACAGGTGAATATCTGAGTGTTTATGATTCCGTTAAAATTTATAAAGAAAAGGGATTGGGATCTGTTATTTTAGGGGATGAAAATTATGGTGAAGGATCGTCAAGAGAGCATGCTGCAATGGAACCCAGGTTTATGGGGGTAAAAGCAGTGATTGTAAAATCTTTTGCAAGAATCCATGAAACCAATCTTAAAAAACAGGGCGTACTGGCACTGACCTTTGAAAATCCCTCAGATTATGATAAAATTCTTGAAGATGATCATTTTGATATTTTAGGTCTTACCACCCTGGCACCCGGTTCATCCGTAAAGCTGATTGCAAAACATATTGATGGCACTTCCCACGAAATAAATTTAAAGCACTCCTATAATGATATTCAGATAGAGTGGTTTAAAGCAGGATCTGCACTGAATTTAATCCGGATCAGGGAAGCCAAATAACTGTAAATCAAAACAGTTGGAAATGTTATGACATCCAATTTCAAGCTCATCTCTGCCCTGGTAAAATTAGGGATGTTTTTATCTCAATTTAAAAATACTGATTTTGAGAAAAATAAAGACATCCCCGATTTAAATGATAATCATAAGGATAACTTTCTGAATATAATAGAGAAAGCCGAGCAAAAAAATCCGTGGTTTACCCCAGAATTTATCAGATTAGCATTATCATCCTGGGGCGGTTTATTGAAGTCTTCAACTCTCGAAACCTGGCTGGGCTCCTATTCTATCCCTGCGAATCCGGAATCAAGGAAGACTATCGGGCTTGTCATGGCAGGAAATCTGCCTCTGGTGGGTTTTCACGATTTTCTTACGGTACTTTGCAGCGGCCATAAAATTAAAGCAAAACTGTCATCAAAAGATGATGTTCTCTTACCGGCGATTGTCAATGTTCTTACCGATATTGATCCTGATTTAAAAGAAAGTATCCTGTTTGAAGAAGATTTTTTAAAGGAAATTGATGCTGTAATAGCGACCGGGTCGGATAATTCTTCCAGGTATTTCGAATATTATTTCAGGAAAATCCCTCACATTATTCGCAAAAACAGGAATTCTGTTGCGGTTTTATCCGGAAAAGAAAAGGATGAGGAATTGAAAAGACTTGCTGATGATGTCTTTATGTATTTCGGACTGGGTTGCAGAAATGTCTCAATGGTGTATATACCAGAGGGTTTTCAACCTACCCGTTTACTGGACCATTTTCAACATTACCATTACCTGGCAAACCACAACAAATTTGCCAATAATCATGACTACCAGAAGGCAATTCTACTGGTAAATTCCATTAAGTTCCTCGATAATGATTTCCTCGTTTTACGTGAAGATGAATCGATTTCCTCCCCGGTAGCAAGTTTGCATTTTCAATTTTATAAAAACAAAAAAGAGCTTACACAGCTTTTGAAAGGGAATTCGGAAAAAATACAATGTGTGGTATCTTCACCGGGATTCATTGAAAACTCTGTGGATTTTGGAAATTCACAATACCCGGGCCTGATGGATTATGCCGATAATGTGGATAGCATGAAATTTTTACTTAACTTGTATTCATGATTTTCAAATTCAGAATCATATCTTCAGAAGTCGGGGATTTTGTGAGAGATATCGAAATCAGGTCTGACCAGACTTTCTATGATTTGCATGTGGCCCTTACCAATAACTTTCACTACGACAATTCCCAACTTGCAAGTTTTTTTATTTCAAACATGGACTGGGAAAAAGAACTTGAAATAACGCTTTTTGATATTTCAGAAGGGACCTCTTCCAATATCAGGATTATGGACAAGACTCAACTGGAGGAATTAATTCACGAAAAGAAGCAAAGGCTATTGTATGTTTTTGATTATTACAATGAAAGGCTCTTATTTTTAGAATTGATGGATATCAGCCAGGAAAAAAAAGGTGTAAGCTATCCGGCTGTTACACAAGCCAAAGGGAGTCCTCCCCAGCAAATTTTGATTATTGATAATAATTTCGACGATTTGGCTCCAGATGATTAAGGAATTAATAGTAATTGCGGGTCCTACCGGGATAGGAAAAACAGAACTGAGTATTGAACTTGCAAAAAGGCTTAAAACTGAAATTATCTCTGCAGATTCAAGACAAATTTACAGGGAAATGTCTATTGGAACGGCTGTACCTTCTCCTGAGCAACTCCAATCAGTAACTCATCATTTCATACAAAACAAAAGCATACATGAATACTATAATGCCAGCAAATATGAAAATGAAGTTATTGAACTTCTTTCTGTTTTATTCCGGAAACACAGGCAAATTATAATGGTTGGCGGAAGTGGTATGTATATTGATGCGGTCAGAAAAGGAATTGATGAACTTCCGGAAATTGATATGGAATTAAGGCATTCCCTTTTTCAAAGACTGGAAGAAAAGGGTTTGGAAAGCCTGGTAAAAGAACTGAAAATACTGGATCCGGTTAGTTATCATAAAATTGATCTTAAAAATCCAAAAAGAGTTCAAAAAGCACTTGAAATAAGTATAATGACCGGAAAACCATATTCCGGTTTTATGAAATCACCGGGAAAAAAGCGGAATTTCAGCACCAAACTGATTGCCCTGGATATGAACAGGGAAGAATTATACCACAGGATCAATCAAAGAGTAATAAAAATGATAGAATCAGGTCTGGTGAATGAAGTGAAATCATTACAGGAATTCAGATCTGTCAACGCACTCAAAACAGTCGGATATAAAGAAATATTTGAACACCTTGATAACAGATCTTCTCTCCCGGAAGCCCTTGAAAGAATTCAGGCTAATTCGAGAAAATATGCACGGAAACAGCTTACATGGTTTAGAAAAGAAAAAAGTTATAATTGGTTTCATCCAGACAATATCGAAGAAATATTCAAACTCGTCGTACATGAATAAAGAAATAAAACATTTTAACATCCGTGTTTATGGAATTATTATCAATGAAAACAGGGAAATTTTATTGAGTGATGAATATGTGCTTAATACCTATATGACGAAATTTCCCGGTGGAGGGTTAAAGTTTGGGGAAGGACCGGAGGATTGTATTTTACGGGAATGTGTTGAAGAATTTGGACAGGAAGCCGAAATCATGGAACATTTCTATACTACCGGTTTCTTTCAGGAAGCGCTCTATTTCACTGATCATCAATTAATAAGTATATATTACAGGGTCCGTTTCAAGGATAAAGTGAAATTCAGAATTTCCGAAAAAGCCTTTGACTTTGAAAAAGGAATTAATGGGAGTCAATCATTCAGATGGGCAAAAATCTCCGAAATTGATATGGAGGAAATGAATTTTCCGATTGACCGTCATGTACTAAAGATGATAAAAGATCAGTTATAGGTCCCGGATGAATTTAACGAGGTTCCGGGTAAAACTTAGCCATGAAAATTCAGCTTTTCTTTTACTTACATTTTCTGAAAATTCTTTATACAGATTTTTACTGTAAAAATCATTGATTGCCTGAGAGATTGAGGCTGGATCAGTATTCACTACAAACCCGGATTTCCCGTCTTCGACTATTTCCGGCAGTCCGCCTACCCTGGTAACAATCATGGGATTATCAAAATGATAGGCTATCTGAGTCACTCCGCTTTGTGTGGCAGTTTTATAGGGTTGTACAACCAGGTCGGCGAGGGAAAAATAATATTTAACTTCTGAATCAGGAACAAAACCATCGCTAAGAATAATCTTTTCCTGTATTTTTTCTTTTTCTATTATTTGGGTGTAAATTTCTCTTTTACCATAAAACTCCCCGGCAATAATTAATTTAATATTCTCTTTTTTCAATCCGGGTATGGCTTTTAAAAGCAAATCCAATCCTTTATAATCCCGGATCAATCCAAAAAACAGGATATACCTGAATTCAGAAGGAAGTTTTAAATAGTTCAAAGCTTCTTCCCTGCTCACTTTTTTTCCATAAATATCATATACAGGATGAGGCTGAACCAGGCATTTGATATCCCCCCGCAATTTTTGAGCATCCTCCTTAACTGAGTCTGAAAGGCAAACCAGACCATGGATTCCGTTTAAGAGTTTTTTTGTAAGATACAGAGTCCCGGGTTGTTTTTCATGAGGGATAAGATTATGGGATAAAAGCAAAATCCTGATATTCTTATTCTTTAACTTTTTCAGAATATAATTTAATTGTAAGGCAAAAAAGGGCATCCAGTAATGGATCAGGACAACTTCAGGTTCTTCCTTTATAATTTTACGGGCGGTTTTCTTCCATCCCAAAAAATTAAGGGAGTGAAGTTCACTATGAATGTCCAGCTTAGTCTCCCTTTTTTCCTCAGAATACTGGGTTTTCCCCGGAAATAAAAAGGAAGGGTATTGAAATTTATATGAATAAATTAGCACCTGGTGACCTGATTTTTCCAGGTTTTCACACAGGGTTTCATTAAATTTTGCTATTCCCCCTCTTAGCGGGTAAGCCGGTCCTATACTAAGAATCTTCAATTTTACTTATTTAATTCCTCTTCAATGGAATAATTATTTCTGTCGGAGGAGTTCCTCGAAATAAGCTCTCCGATAAAACCACTTACAAATAACTGGCTTCCAATGATCATGGCTGTTAAGGCAAGATAAAAGTAGGGACTGTCGGCTACCAATATAGTTTGGACTCCTTTTTTCAGATGAATGAGTTTTTGTGCGCCGATAAAAACAGCTGCAAGGAATCCAATCAAAAACATAAGGGTTCCAAGGGTTCCGAACATATGCATTGGCCTTTTGCCAAAACGTGAAATAAATGAAATAGTCAACAGGTCAAGAAATCCGTTTATAAATCTCTCCAGGCCAAACTTGGTAACGCCGTATTTTCTTTGTTGATGCTGAACCACCTGTTCTCCTATTTTCCTGAAACCTGCTTTTTTTGCCATAACAGGAATATACCTGTGCATTTCCCCATAAACTTCAATAGATTTTACCACTTTTTTACGGTAAGCTTTGAGTCCGCAATTAAAATCATGAAGTTTAATTCCGGTAACTTTCCTGGCGGTCCAGTTATAAAATTTCGAAGGAATGGTTTTTGAAATCGGATCATACCTTTTTTTCTTCCAGCCGGAAACAAGATCAAAT
>CBDUPM010000138.1:0-6922 GCA_965369105.1 uncultured Bacteroidales bacterium
TTTTGACTTCTCAGAAAAGGAATTAAACCTGGGTTGGAAAGACATATTAACGGATAATCCTGTAAACAAAGAGCAAATCAAAACATGGCAAAGTATTTTTTCAAAAAAACTGGATCAGGCAGATTATGAGCTTGAGATTTTTGATAAATCGGGGAAAAAGTTTTGGGTGAAGGCCAGTGAATCTCCTGTCTTAAATGATCAGGGTGAAATTCTTCAAATTTCAGGTAAATTCTGCAAAATTAATGAAGCCGGGAAGGTTAGACAACGGGCTGTAGAACATTTATTAGATTTTGAAGATCTGATCCTGAAAATGGATCATTTGATTTGTGAGATAAACGGAGAGGGAGAGTATACCTATCTTTCAAAGAATTATAATTCCATTCTGGGTTACAAACCTGAAGAGTTAATTGAAAAGAAATTCTATTTATACCTGCATCCCGATGACCGAAAAAGGGCAGATGAGGCACTTTATAGATTTATGGAGTCAAAAAGTGCAGGAAGTGAAGTATGGAGATTTAAACACAAAAAAGGGCATTATATTTCCTTCGACTGCAATGGGGCAAAGTACACTGATGACCAGGGGAATCCAAAAACGCTTGTGCTATCTCATGATATTTCAGGGAAACTGGAAATTTTAAAAGACCTGGAAGATCAAAAATCCAAACTGGAGGAATCGGAGCTGATCACAAAAACCGGGTACTGGGAGTTAGATCTTCTGACCCGGCAAATGTGGGGGTCCAAAGGAGCATTGGAAATCTATGGTGTAGATAAAGAATTGCTCGATCTCGAAATAATACAAAATATCCCTCTACCTGAATACAGGCCCATGCTAAATAAAGCCCTAAAAGATCTCATACAATATGGAAAGGAATATAATGTAAAGTTTAAAATCAGGAATCAAAAAACAAAGAAAATAATTGATATTCATTCTGTTGCCAGGTATAAAAAAGATAAGAACAGAATAATGGGTATCATTCAGGATAAAACAGAAAGTGTGAAGGCTGAAAATGAAATCAGGATGGCAGAGGAGGCACAAAGACTGATCGTTGAAAAAAATGCCGTTCCCATGATTATCATTAATAAGGAAGGTAATCCGGAATTGATTAATAAAAGATTTATTGAATTACTGGGCTATAATCTTGAAGAAATAAATAGCCTGGAAAAATGGATGCTTTTAGCTTATCCTGATCCTGAATACAGGGATAAGGTATCCAGGGAATGGTCGGAAGCACTGGTTAGAGTAAAAGAAACAGGTAAAGACGGAAAGAAGCAAATTTGGAATGTAAAATGCCAAGATGGTTCCACAAGGACTTTTGATTTTCATACAGTTTCAGTGGGGGATAAAAGTGTTATTAGCCTGATTGATTTAACAGAAATAAAATCCATTGAAAATGCTTTGAGGGAAAGTGAACAGACCTTTAAAAGTCTCTTTGATAATTCAAGGTCAGGTCTCGTTTTTACCGACCTGCAAGGGAATATATTAGAAGCCAATCCCACCTACCTTCATATTACCCGCAGAAAATCCTTAGAAGAAACAATTGGTTTGAATATATTCGAATTTAAGCACCTGAGGAAACTCAATGTTAAAGAGAATTTTGAAAAATGTGTCAGGGACAAGAGGGTGGTGTATCTTGAATTTGAATTCCCGAGTGATAAAAATGAACTCAGGCAGGCAGAGATTTATTTAAGCCCGGTTTTCAGAAACAATAAGATTTCAGGGGTATTGATTAATATAGTTGATAGTACGGATATCATTCAAACCCGTAAAAAGCTTGAAGAGAATGAAAGAAGGCTTCGCATGTCCATTCAGGCGGCCGGACATGGATTATTTGAAACACATTTTATAAGCAGGGAAGGCTATATTAATGATGAATTTATAAGGCATCTGGGGTATTCAAATGAAAACTTTAATTTCAACCTTGATTTTTGGATCGGTTTAATGCATCCGGAGGATATTCCTTTTGTTGACCGTCATTTGCATGATTATTTTACCGGGAGAGCTGAAAGATATCAGGTAGAATACAGGGTTAAGAAAAAAAGCGGGGATTATGCCTGGTTGCTTGTGAGGGGAGAATTAATTTCAAGAAATGAAAAGGGTGATCCGGAATTGATGATAGGGACACTTTCAGATATCAGCGAAATCAAACAATACCAGGAACAGATCATACAACAAAACAAAGAAATTGCCCAGCAAAACGAGGAATACGCTACATTAAATGAAGAATTGCAGCTAAGCCTGGAAGAGAAATCAGCCATTAACAAAAACTTACAAAAAATTTCAGAAGACTTAAAAAAATCAGATAAAAAAGCCCGCACCCTTCTGGCAAAAACCCGTCAACGAAATTCGGAGATTACGATGCTATGGGCTGGTTCCCGGAAAATCCTGGAAACAGATAACTTTAAAGATACAGCAAAAACCTTGTGCAACTTTTGCCTGGGTCTGGCCCGGTCAGAGTTAGCCAGTATAGTCTTATTCAGGGAAAAAAAACAGGGATATGAAAGATATTTTTACAGTGCAAAAGATGAAGTATCAGAAGACCTTTCTTACTTTCTCAATTCAGCAGAGGAAATATTAACCCAAACCAAAGAATCCAGGAATATTATTCTGATCAATGATTTTCATAAATCAAAATGGACTTCAGTTCCTAATCCGGAAGAACATAAAATAAAAAAAGCATTATTTGCACCCCTGATCGTGCAGAAAAAAGTGGTGGGTATATTGTGCCTGGCCAATAAGAAAGAAGATTTTTCTATAGAAGATAAAAACATCGTAGGGGCATTTGCAGAACTTATTTCACTTGCCTTCCACAATTCCAGGGTTTTAAGTAATCTCAAGGCATCCAAGAGAAAAGCTGAAGAAAGTGATCAGCTGAAATCGGCTTTTCTGGCCAATATGTCACATGAAATCCGAACCCCGATGAACGCCATCTTAGGGTTTTCTGATTTGCTGTTGAATAAAGATATTAATCGCGATAAGAGAGATAGTTTCTCTAAAATGATCCACAATTCCAGTAAGCAATTATTGACCATCATTAATGATATTATAGATATCTCCAAGATAGAATCCAACCAGCTTACTATAGAACCGGAGTGGATAGTTCTTGATGCATTTATAGAAGAAGTATTTTTGAGTTTTAAGCAAACAAATATTTATCTTGAAAGTAAATCAAAGATTGTCTATAAACCCAAGACATCAGGAGAAATCCTGAGCATTTACGGTGACAGGATGAGGCTATCCCAGGTCTTTAATAATTTATTATCCAATGCCTGTAAATTTGATCCGGGTGGAAGTATAGAGTTGGGCTATGATTTTACCAGGGAAGATAAGAGAAAGTTTCTTCAATTTTATGTAAAAGATTTGGGTATAGGAATTAATAAAGAAAATCAGCTAAAAATATTTAACAGGTTTTATCAGGCAGATAATCAGCAGGTTGTAAAGGGAACCGGATTAGGTTTAAGCATTTCCAAAGGACTGGTTCAGAAAATGGGAGGAAAAATTTGGGTAGAGTCAGCCCAAAACCAGGGGAGTACTTTTTATTTTACCATTCCTTACAGGGAAATGAAGATGAATGAAGGGCTGGAAAAACTGGACTCATCCCTTCTATCCATTCCGGAATTGAATGATTACAATATATATGTAGCCGAAGATAATCTTCCTTCCTTTTTATATATAGAGGAGTTGCTGGAAGACACCGGAATAGGGATTAGGCATTTTCTCAACGGAGAAGATCTTGTGAATGCGGTTATGGAGAACAAACCGGATATAATATTGATGGATATAAATATGCCGGTGATGAATGGTCTTACAGCAACCCAAATATTGAGAAAACGTAATATTGAAATACCCATCATAGCCCAAACAGCTTATGCGATGAGCAATGAAAAGATTGAATGCCTTCAGGCAGGCTGCAACAGCTATATATCAAAACCACTAAATCCGGAGCTGCTTTTGAATCTGATTGTGGATCATTTAAAAAAAGAATAGTTGAAACCGGATGAACTTCACTTTTATCCTGAAGCAATAAATTTTTCAACCTCCTCAACCATTTTTCTTGATCCGGTATAGAGAGGGACTCTTTGATGAATTGCTTTCGGAATAATTTCCATTATACGGTTCCCTTTACCGTCGGTAGCCAGTCCTCCAGCCTGCTCTGCCAGAAATGCGATAGGATTTGCTTCATACAATAGTCTTAGTTTCCCCCCTTCCTGCTTGTTTGTGGAAGGGTACATGTATATTCCCCCTTTCATAAGGTTTCGGTGAAAATCGGCCACCAGGGACCCAATATAGCGGGATGAATAGCTTTCATGATCCTTTGGGTTTTTACAATAATCTATGTACTTCTGAACCCCGGGGCAAAACTCATTATAATATCCTTCGTTTATAGAATATATTTTACCTGTTTCAGGCGTGACAATATTATAATGGGAAAGACAATACTCGCCGATAGAAGGATCCAGGGTAAATCCT
Organism: uncultured Bacteroidales bacterium; assembly: GCA_965369105.1. Taxonomy (GTDB): domain Bacteria; phylum Bacteroidota; class Bacteroidia; order Bacteroidales; genus JAGLSB01. The sequence goes on from CBDUPM010000138.1 coordinate 4,469, forward strand.
GTTACCCCCAAACCCGTTGTATACACCAGCATGGTAGAAGAGCCATAGAGGACATAACCTGCAGCTACCTGTTTGGTGCCGGGTTGCAGAATATCACTTTCATCCGGTAAAGTTCCGATTTTTGTAACCCGGTGATAAATGGAAAAAACAGTTCCTATGGATACATTTACATCAATATTGGAACTACCGTCGAGCGGATCGATACAAATTACATATTTTCCTTCTTTGGTAAAGCTATTGTCAAAGGTAATTATATCATGGTTTTCCTCTGAAGCCAAAGCACAAACTTCTCCACTGCTGGTCAGGATTTTTATAAACTGCTCATTTGCAAATTCATCAAGTTTCATTACATCTTCACCCTGAATATTTGTCTTACCGGATTTTCCCAATATCTCCACCAGGCCGGCAGCATTTACCTCCCTGCTGACTATTTTAGCTGCCACTCCGATATGATTTAACAGCCGGGTAAGATCCCCTTTGGCATAAGGAAATGCATTTTGTTGCTGAATAATAAAGGCATTCAGCGTTTGAGGTTGAAAGTTTACAGGCATAATATATGTGTATTTAGCATAATGTAATTATTGATGGTCCAGGGTCCACCGCTGACCGTCCACAGAATCCAAATCACCATTACGAAATATTTATTTAACTCATCCTTCCATCTTCTAATTCTATAACTCTCCCATTTATCTTTCAAACTTCTTCCTATCTTTATATCGCATAACAAAACACAATTGCTAAAAAATTATGTTTGTATTTAAATTCGGCGGTGCTTCGGTTAAAAATGCAAAAGCTGTCAAAAACCTGGCTGATATACTAAAGAACTTCCCTGTAAAAATAATAGTTGTAATCTCAGCAATGGGGAAAACCACCAATGCTCTTGAACAGATAACAGAGCTATATTTCAATGGTGACCCCAAGACTCTTCAGACAGAATTTGAAAATCTCAAGGCTTTCCATTATGATATTATGAAAGATTTATTCCCCGGGACAGATCATGAAATCTATCACCGGGTTAAATCCGTTTTTAAGGATTTAGAGGAGAAATTTGAAGAAAAACCCACTTTAAATTATGATTTTGATTATGATCAGATCGTTTCCAGGGGAGAGTTGCTCTCAACTATGATAGTAGAGGCTTATCTGAGGCTGAAAGGATTTGAATCCCGGTGGGCAGATGTCAGGGAGTCTGTTAAAACTTCAAATAAATTCAGGGAAGGGAAAGTTGACTGGGAGCTTACAGAGAAGTTATGCAAAGAAAACTTCCTTTTTAATGATGATAAGATAATTTTAACCCAGGGTTTTCTGGGTTCAACGATTAATAATATCACGACTACCCTTGGAAGGGAAGGGAGTGATTATTCCGCAGCTATTTTGGCCTATGCCATGAATGCTGAAAAGGTGGTAATCTGGAAGGATGTACCGGGAGTGTTAAACGCCGATCCGAAGTGGTTTGATGATACGGTATTGCTGGAGAAAATATCCTACAAAGATGCCATAGAACTGGCATTTTACGGAACAAGTGTTATTCATCCCAAAACCATTCAACCCCTGAAAAGAAAAGGAATACCCTTATATGTGAGATCCTTTGTTGAGCCTGAAAAAAAGGGAACACTTATAAGCAATCTGGAATATGAAAAGCTTATCCCGAATTTTATTTTTAAAATGGACCAGGTTTTGATCAGCATATCTGCACGCGATCTGTCATTTATAGCTGAAGAATATCTCGAAATTATATTAGGGTCATTTGCGCGGCAGGGATTAAATATCAATTTAATGCAGAACTCGGCAACCTCATTCCAGATTTGTGTCAATAATGACAAAAACAGGATAGAAAGAATCGTTTCTGACCTTAAGGATAGCTTCCATATCGAATGGGAGAATGAACTGGAACTTGTTACCATCAGGTATTACGATCAGAAAACTATAGAAAGGGTAACAGTTCAAAAAGAAATTATCCTGGAACAGCATAATAAAACCACCGCACAGATGGTCATGAGAAATAGTCCATCGGAACATTAACCCAAATCAGGGCAATATATCTTTCCGGATATTTATATCAAAAACGGATCATATTCCATTCAGATATTTTTAAGGCTCATCCGAACTTTTTCGGACATAATTAAAAACCTAAGAATTAACTTTTTTTCTTAGTGTGACTTTTTCAATTATTTGTGTCTAATATCAATAACCGGAAGTCAAAACAAGGCAATCCCTTTTGCTTTGTAACTTCCCTTTCATTTTAAAAAAATTAATATTAATGAAAAAATACGTTTTTATTTTACTGATGTTTGCCTATACAGTTGGCTTTTCACAATTTAAAACTGTTTCCTACAATTACGAGAAAAACTGGTTCAATGAAAGTCAACCACTACCGGCTGAAGCTGACTGGCTTCTCAGCGGGACTCTTCCTGCCGGAATAAAGCTTGTTGAACTTGAGATTTTTACTTCGGATTT
>CBDUPM010000139.1:0-6919 GCA_965369105.1 uncultured Bacteroidales bacterium
CGGCTGGTATTCCAGTTTATTATGCAACTTCTTTTATTCATAGTACTTGCAGTATTTGCTACTATTGTGGCCACACTTTTTCATATGTACCCGGAAGCTGTAATTCCTGTCTGGTTCCAGATCCCAATAGCCATCTGGTTAGGCTGGCAAATACGGAAAGGTAAAAATGAACTTCTGTATTCAATTTTTTCAATTCTTCTGATGTACGGAAGCATAATTCTGGGTGTTTATTTCCCTGTCAACCTGCCTTTGGAAGGAAATACCCTGATTGTTACATGGTGTATTATTTTATTTATCTATGTTTTTTTTGCATCCACTTTACCGGTACAAAAGCTGTTGCAACCAAGGGATTATATTAATTCTCACCAGTTATTGGTTGCCATGTCATTAATGATTATCGGGTTTATCATTGCCAGGCCTGAAATTAGTGCTCCGGCCATAAACCATAAGGCCTTTGCCGCAGGAAGTGATGTACCCCCAATTGCGCCTGTTATGTTTATTATCATTGCCTGTGGTGCCATTTCAGGCTTTCATTCTCTTGCCAGTTCCGGAACCACGGTCAAACAGGTCAGGAAGGAGGAGGATGGATTTTTTATAACCTATGGAGGGATGCTCACTGAAAGTTTTCTGGCTGTCCTGGTGTTAATGGCCATTGGGGGTGGTTTAGGAATGGGATTATTAAAGAACGACCAATTATTGACCGGAAGTGATGCGTTTTTCTCTCATTACGGAAGCTGGTCTGCTGCCAATGGACTGGGAGCTAAACTGGATGCATTTGTAACCGGAACAGCAAACCTGTTCTCACGAATCGGGATTCCCCTTATTTTTGGAAAATCAATTGTTGCGGTCTTTATCGTCAGCTTTGCGAATACAACTCTTGACAGTGCCGCACGTATCCAAAGATTAAGCTTGCAGGAAATAGCCTTAAAAAAAGACGGAACAACTTTAAAACCCTTTGATAACAGATATTTTTCAACTTTTATCATTGTGGCCGCGGCAGCAATTCTGACATTTCTGAAACCTGGTGGACAGGGTGCTATGTTATTATGGCCTTTATTTGGAAGTCTTAACCAATTACTTGCCGCACTTGCCCTGGGGGTAGTCTCGATATATTTATGGAAGAAAAATATTAATATTTATTATACCCTGCTTCCAATGGTGTTTGTTTTGATCATTACTCTTTGGGGAATGATTGAAAACCTGATTTCTTTCATGGGAGAAGCGGATCATGTATTGATCGTAATTTCATTCCTGATATTAATTCTTACCACCTTTCTGATATACTCCGGGCTATCTGCCATTGTAAAAATCAGGAATTAGTATACAATATTGAATTTTTTATAGTTTTTAAGAGGGCCCACATCTACCAGGACGTTTTCCACTGATCCAAATCCGGGACCTTTTCGGCACCACTTAACAAATTCATCCAATTGGTTCCTTGTTCCTTCAGCTTCAATATAGACCGATCCATCCCCCAGATTTTTCACGATTCCTTTAATTCCCTGATATCGTGCATGTGTGCTGGCAGCATAACGGAATCCCACACCCTGAACTCTTCCGCTAATTTTTATTTTATAATGAATATGATCCAATTTTTATATTTTTGAACCTAAAGGAATATTAATTGTTTCAAATCTAGTAAATCATAAAACATAATAAAAATGAAAAGTCTTTTAATAATTTTAATGACATTTTTCGGTTTTGCAGTTTCCGCACAGACAAATTTTCACAGTTTTGCTGTGGAAGACATATCAGGTAAAAAAGTTGAACTTTCTGAATTTAAAGGAAAGAAAGTATTGGTAGTTAATACGGCATCCAAATGTGGTTTAACCCCCCAGTATGAGGATCTTGAAAAGTTGTACAAGGAATTTGGAGGTGAAGATTTTGTAATTATTGGATTTCCTGCAAATAATTTTGCCAAACAAGAACCCGGAACGAATGAAGAAATCGCTGAATTTTGTCAGAAGAATTATGGAGTAAGCTTCCCAATGATGTCAAAAATTTCTGTTAAAGGTGATGATATTCATCCTCTTTACAGCTGGCTTACCCAGAAATCTGAAAATGGAAAACTGGACGCAAAAGTATCATGGAATTTTCAAAAGTTTCTGATTGATGAAAATGGAGATTTAGTTGACTACCTTGCTCCAAAGAAGAAACCTTATGATGAAAAGATTATTTCCTGGTTAAGCGAATAATTTTTTAAGGCACAAATAGTTTTTCCATTTTAGTGATCAGAAGATTCAGGTCTATAGGTTTGGGGATAAAATCATCCGCACCAACAAGTTTGGATTGATTAATTTCATTTTGAGATGCATAGGCAGTCTGCACCAATACCGGAAGTCCGGGTCTGATTCTTTTAATGGACCTGATGGCATCAAAACCGCCAATTACAGGCATTTTCAGATCTATTAAAACTATATCTATCTGACTTATATTATGGCATAAATCAATGGCTTGCTGACCATTTGATGCTCTTAATACTCTTGCATTTGTCATTTGCATGATGGCTTCAAGAAATTTGAAGTTTGAATCATCGTCTTCCGCAATGAGAATTACTTTATTTTTCCAGTTAACCTTCCTGAATTTGTTTTCTTCAATAAGCTCTTCTGGATCATACGATTCAGGCGTTTTTATGGGTATACTAATCTGAAAGGTAGATCCTTTGTTTAATTCTGATTTAACCTTTATTTTCCCACCCATTTGTTCCACAATATGCTTTGATATGGTAAGGCTCAGGCCTGTTCCGGAAAATTTTTGCATTGATTTCTTTTCCATCTGCGCAAAGCGGTTGAAAATCGTTTGTTTATCTTTTTTGCTCAGTCCCGGACCGGTATCCTTTACATAGAATTTTATATATTTTTCTGATATTTTATAACCTAATTCAATTCTTCCCTTGACAGTAAATTTTAAAGCATTACTTAATAAGTTCGACAATAATTGATGAAGCCTTCCTGCATCGGTATATATGTACTGTTCTTCTGCTCCTTCGGGAACAGACATTACGAAGGTTATATTATTATTGTGTAATTTTTTTCTTCTGCTCTCAAATTCTTCAAATAATTCGTTCAGGATAGGCTGTAATTTCACCATAGACTTTGTGAAACTTATTTTTCCCATTTCAAACTGGGAAATTTCGATAACATCGTCAATCAGTGTATAGAGATATCTGCCCTTGTTTCTTATCTGGTTAGTATATTCAGTGATTTTTTCTTCGGAAAGCCCGGGCTGGGAAAGAAGTTCACTAAATCCAAGAATACCATTCATAGGAGAACGGATCTCGTAACTAAGATTTTTCAGGAATGTTAACCTGAGTTTGTCTGTAAGCTCTGCCTGCTCTTTGGTTTTTTTAATTTTTTCTTCATATTCTTTAACAATCAAAGGATCATGCGCAAATTCAGTTAAAAAACCGGATTCGAATGTTTTTGCATCATGGAATATCACTAAAAAGACATCCTTTTGCTGATCTTTTAATTTATGAATATCAATCCCGATTTTGATTTTTGTGGTCTTCAGAAACAGGTTTTTTATTTTCGTTCTGGGTTCGCCGGAATTTAATTTATTGATGGCTTCATTTATTAAATTCTGAGGATCATCAATTAATTCTGAAATAAAAATATTCTTTCCTTCCTTCAGTTCAAAGTCAACCAAACTCATCATGTTTGCATTGCAATACAGGATTTCAAGACCTGAATTAATTACGGTAAAGGGAAGTGGAGAAAACCTTGAGAAAAAGTCAAATATTCCCGACAAATCTTCTCCCGGATCCAGGTTGGGATTTGAAGTATATATTTTGTTTGATCCGGTTTTCAATTCGGATAATTTTGATTTCTTAAATTTAATTAAAAATCAACTTTTAAGCAAGGACGGGAAATTTTTATAGTTCTTTTAACATGAGCAGGTAAACGATCTCTTTATCCTGCTTTATTTCAGTAAAGCTCAAATCAAAAGAGTGGGGGATAGCTTTCGAATCCAGGAGTTTAATATTTTTCTCTTTGAATTCCTTGGTACGGCCGGGTTCAAATACATTTACTAAAAACTCGTTTTTTTTCTGATTAGGTACCTCTTCAAGAATTTTATTTGCAGGAAAATCTATGTAATTTTCTTTCTTCACATCGAAGAATTTTGAGGCAAATTTGTTCAGAAATATAAGTTTTCCTGAATTGTTAATCACTACAATTAATTCGGATCTCAGGTCAAGTAAAGTTTCAAGGGCAGCTATAAATTTATTTTTTTCCTCAATAGCTGATCTGGAATTCTTTTCCATTTCCCTGATTTTTTTACCAAGTTCAAGGTTTTCAAGCCGGAATTTTTCTTCCTGTCTTTTAAGTTGATCTGTTTGTTTCCGGCTTTCATTTTCCATTATTTTTTCATTGGTTATTTCACTGGCCAGGAATATAACCTTTGAAACCTCATCATACATATCATGAACAGATGTAAACGTTGCTCTGAACCATTTTTCTTCTTTATGCTTGGTAATCATTCTGATTTGTCCCTGGAATGCCTTTCCCCGGATTACAAAAGACCAGGTTTCAGTAATATTTTCTATGTCTTTACGATCAAGGAAATCAAAAATATTCAGGTTTTGGAGTTCATTCTGAGTGAATTTCAGAGTATTAATAAATAAGGGATTTGAGCTTAACCATTTTCCATCAGGGCTGAATTCCGCTTTTAAATTTATCCGGTCAATGGCTTCTATCTGACCTTCAAAATCAAGGGATTGTTTTTTCTGTTCAGTGGTATCAATCGCAAGAAACAAAACCTTTTCAACATCCCCGTTTTCATCCCTTATACAGGTGTAGGTCGCCATGGTCCACAAATCCTTACCCTGTTTGGTTATATGTTTCATAAATCCCTCAAAATGAGCTCCTCCTTTGGACAAATTATTCCAAATATCCTCAAACCAAACCCGGTCTTTCGGATTGATAAAAATGGAGATATGCTTTCCTTCCACTTCCCTGTTGCCTGAGTATCCTAATTTTCTTAAAAACCGGGTATTCGCATATAAAAGAATCCCGTTTATATCATATTCAGCTCTGATAAGTGTATGGTTGACAGAATTTGTAAAACTTATGAATTTTTCTGCCTGTCTGGCTGCCTGTTCCTGGGTAGCCTTAAGTTCTTCCATATTTTGAAGCATTTTTTCTTCCTGAAGGGAAAGCTCTCTGGTTTGTTCCTGAGTTTCCTTAAGAAGTTCTGCTGTTTGATTCGTATTTAAAATATTTTCAATCGTCATAGCAACACTTTCCGCGATATTTTCAATAAAATCAATCTCATAATTTTCCAAAATTCTAAAACTTGCCAGTTCTATTACCCCCTTTGTTTCATTATTATGAACCATGGGAACCAACAAAATATTTTTGGGGTTAGATTTCCCCAATCCAGAAGTAATCGTAAGATAGCTTTCAGGGATATCTGTCATGAAAATACTTTTTTGCTCAATAGCACAGCTGCCTATCAGCCCCTCACCCCAGTCAATTCTTTTATCTGCAAATTTCTTTCTGTCATAGGCATAACTTGCAATCAGATCCAGGTATTTTTCATTTTTTTCATCCAATTTACTTATGAAAAATCCTCCCTGGTTTATTTCAAGGTATTTGATGATGTTTTTTAATAATTCATCAGATAATTGATTCAGGTCCTGGCTGTTTTCTCTCAGTATGCTTCCAAATTGAGCCATGCCATGGGAAATCCAATTTCTTTTCTGATCTTCTTTTTTCCTGTTTTTCTCTTCATTACTTTTCTTAACCAGAGCATCTTTCAGATCATTTAAAGCTGAAAATAATTCGCCCGAACGGTTGTTTTTTAATCCTTCAATCTGGTATTTTCCCTCACTTAGCTCCCTGGCAATTTCGATGGCTTGATTTACCTGTTCATTTTTTTCCTGAATTAGCTTGTTTACTTCCGATTCAATCCTTTTTATCCGAATGGCTTCCCATCCAAATAACAGGATTAAAATTAAGGGGAGGAAATCAAATATATACAAAATGAAATCCTTTCTATGAAAGTCCCGGACTGCTTCAAAACTAAAACTTCTCTCCGAAAGAATGAAAAGCATAGAATAGATCAGGAAAAGGAAAATAAGACCCAGTATGAAGCTGGCAATAATAAGTGTAAATAAGCGATTTGCTTTAAGATATCTGAACATCGTTTATCTGGAATTCAGTTTTAAAGATAATCAATAATTATAATTCTGAACCAACAATGAAGAACAAGTGCAAATATTTGATGTGAGGAAAAAAAGAAAAAGTTCAGTTTGTTAAACTAATTCCTGGACGGTGTCCACCAGATTGGTAATGTCGATTGGTTTTTTAATGAATTCAACCGCTCCGAGTTGTTTGGTTTTTTCAATGTTCAATTCATCGGTTAGGGCTGATACGACAATAATTGGAATGTCGTATAAATCATATTCTTTCCTGACCTGTTCAAGGAAATCAAATCCACTAACCTCAGGCATAAGTAAATCCAATAAGATAAGAGCCGGCTTTTTTTGTTTAATTAAAGGTATAGCATCCTTCACACTCAGAGCCGTTTGGGTTTCAAATCCTTTTGTATTCAGAACAGCTTCCAGTAAAACGACATTGGTATTGGAATCGTCAATAATTAATATTTTTTTTGAATCCGTCATTTATTACCCCTTTGATTAAAAGACCTTATTAACAAGCTTTCTAAATTCTTTCTCAAAATAAACGTAATATTTTAATTAAACCAAGAACTATTTGATGATATTTCTTTCTTTCTGCAATGATTTAAATCACCCTGACTGATCTGAATTAAAAAGAATTACTTCTTGTTTTAAATATAAACGATTAGGGTTTACCTTATATTTTATCTTGAGTTTTAGTTTTTTTAGTTTTGAAATTTATTTTACAGAATTGAAAATTAATGTTAAATTAGATAGATTTTTTTATATTTTTATTCG
>CBDUPM010000140.1:0-6916 GCA_965369105.1 uncultured Bacteroidales bacterium
GCTGGTTCCACCGCCGGAAATGCTGAAATTCTGTGCCGTCATTGGTGGGATCAGGGAAGAAATGGATGTTAAATTAGCTCCAAGTATACCGGTAAACAGATATATTGCAAATACAAAGGAAGTGATGGCTAACATCAGGCGAGGTACCGAAACGAAAGGCAGATCACTGTCGTGAGAAAACTTGATTTTCCCCAGCAGGTAAAATCCCAGTATTATTGCAAGGATAAACCAGATGGCCAGGTAAACTTCCCTGGTAAAAATACCCAGGTGATAGGACTGATCCATAGCGCTCAGGAACTTCATTCCAAATGCCAGCATGGCAAAACCCAGCACAACTTTAACGGTATTCATCCATCCACCGGATTTAGGTAAGCTTTTCAGCATGGATGGAAAGATCGCAAGAATAGTAAACGGTAAAGCAAAGGCTAATGAAAAGAAAAACATTCCTAAAATAGGCTGCATTACATCACCACCAGCGGCTTCTACCAAAAGGGAACCTACTATGGGACCTGTGCAGGAGAATGAAACCAATACGGTGGTAATCCCCATAAAGAAAGGACCAATAAGTCCGCCACGGTCACCCTGTTTGTCAACTTTATTGACAAATCCGGAAGGCAGGACAATCTCAAACATTCCCAAAAATGAAGCTGCAAATAATGCAAAAAGAACAAAAAATATCGTATTGGGAATCCAGTGGGTACTGATCACATTTCCAAAATTGGCATCAACCCCCAGGAGGGCTACCAAAACTCCGACACTGGTGTAAAGCAGAACCATCGATAATCCAAAAACCAGTCCTTTGATGATGGAGGTACTTCTTTTTTGTTCTCCTCTCATAAAAAAGGAGATGGTCATGGGTATCATGGGATATACACAGGGAGTAAGGATGGCCAAAAGTCCAAGTCCGAATGTGAACAGGAAAAAGCCGATCAGGGACCGGTCTTTGGTTGCGGGTTCTTCAGTTGAAGATTTTGTGATTGCCGGTTCTGAAGATGAAGATTCTGTGGTTGCCGGCTCTGTTGATACGACTTCAGTGCCCGTAGCTTCAGTGCTTACGGCTTCAGTGCTTACGGCTTCTGTTGTTGCTGGTTTGGACGAAGCTGATTCTATTTCAGCAGCTTTCAGCCGAAAACTAAATTCCTTCTGAAAAGGAGGCAGGCAGGTTTCATCGTTGCAACACTGGTATTCGGCATATCCGGTAAGCTTTACTTCACCCTTTTGTGTAATTTTAACTTGCTGTACAAATTCGGCCTTATTATAATAGGCCCCTACATTAAACTGAAAGCCTTCATCATATTTTATTTTCGCCTTTGTAATTTCCTTCAGCTCTCCAACAATCTCAACTCCTTCTGTTTCATTAAAGTTTATACTGGTGGGAATAGGTCCTGACTGTTCCTGTTTAATTGCATATACATGCCATGGATCTTCTATTTCAGCGGTAAATTTGAGTTCATAGATATTATTTCCTTTTTCCGTTTTGGAAAAACTCCAGCTTACCGGATCCATATCCGACATTTGGAACTGGGTATAAGAATTTGATAATGTGAATAATAGAATGGTAAATAATAGAAAGTACTTTTTCATCTTATTGATATTTAAATCTGAATTTTGGCAAACACAAAGATATAAAATTTAATATATTGAAACATCCATATATTTTCATATTATCTTTAACCCTAATTCAAGGAATATGTTTATTAAAATTTCTTAAAAATTTTAAGCTTGTGAATTTCATTATAAGACGAAGAGATGAAAGGAAACTTACTCATCGGAGATCAGTTCATCCCCGTTTTTATCAAAAACCTTAAACTCCATAAGGGTTAAGGAAGTGGCCGGGGTAACTTTTAATTTTAGTTTAAGTTCGGATTCCCACTGTTTTCTCAGACTTTTAAAAACACCCTGGTTAATATAGGCCGCAACAAATGGATGAGTGCGGATGGACATAAATTTCAATGCATACTTTGCGCTGAGACGCAAAAGTTCCTGCTTGATGGTTTCCGTATACAGAACTGTTGATTCAACTTTACCCGTACCCTGACAGGAAGGACAGGATTCACTGGTTTCAATATGCATTTCCGGGCGAACCCTTTGCCTGGTTATTTGCATTAAACCAAATTTACTCAGTGGCAGAATATGATTTTTGGTCCGGTCGGCCGACATGGCTTCTTTCATCCGGTCGTAAAGCATTTGTTTATGCTCATTGGAATTCATATCAATAAAATCGACCACTATGATTCCACCCATATCCCTCAACCGTAATTGTCTGGCAATTTCATCAGCTGCCGCCAGATTTACATCCAGGGCATTTGTTTCCTGGTCGGAGCCAGATTTGGAACGATTTCCTGAATTGACATCAATAACATGAAGAGCCTCCGTATGTTCTATAATCAGGTAGGCGCCGCTTTTAAAAGAAACGGTTGTACCGAACAGGGATTTTATCTGCTTTTCGATTCCAAACTTCTCGAAAATTGGCAGTTCATCCTTATATAACTTGACAATTTTTGCTTTATCGGGAGCTATTTCCTGGATAAACAGCTTAATCTCATGATAAGTTGTGCTATCATTTACTGCAATTCCATCAAACTGGGTATTCATCACATCCCGCAAAATAGCGGTTGCCCTGTTCACCTCACCATGAATAAGCTTTGGAGCTTTTCCTCCCTTGATTTTTTCAAAGGCGCTTTCAAACTTATTTACGAGCATTCTCAATTCTGAATCCAGCTCAGCCACTTTTTTCCCTTCGGCTGCGGTCCGGATTATCACTCCGTAATTTTTCGGACGGATACTGTTTAATAAATTTTTAAGGCGGTCTTTTTCTTCCTGAGAACTTAGTTTGGATGATACAGATACCTTATCAGAAAAAGGTATCAGAACCAGGTTTCTCCCGGGTATTGAAAGCTCAGAACCCAGGCGGGGTCCTTTGGTTGAAATAGGCTCTTTTGCTATCTGAACCAGAACAGCCTGCCCTGATGTAAGTACATCATTGATCTTCCCATCTTTATTAATATCCGGATCCCTTCTGAACTTAGCCAGAGGCATAACCCTTCCTTTCCGGTTAAGGGCAAGATTCATATATTTTCCGAGGGATTTAAACTGCGGCCCGAGATCCAGGTAATGCAGGAACGCATCTTTCTCATAGCCAACGTCTACAAACGCAGCATTCAGACCCGGCATTATCTTTTTTACCTTACCAAGATAAATATCACCAACAGAAAACTTTGTATCTGTTTTCTCTTTGTTTAGCTCTATTAACTTTTTGTCTTCAAGTAAGGCAATGGAAATCTCTCGGGGCGATGCATCTATTACCAACTCACTGCTCACTTCGATCCAATTTTTTTTTAGTTACCTGAATGTAACTATAGTACACAATAAACCTAAAGACCTGGTGGACCTTTAGGTTTATACTATAAGTTTTCCAGTGGAAATAAAATTATTTCCTCTTCTTATGTCTGTTCTTCCTCAAACGCTTTTTACGCTTGTGCGTAGACATCTTATGTCTTTTTCTCTTCTTACCACTTGGCATGATCTATTCTCTTTCTTATTTTACGTTTGATTTAACTTTACTAACGAAAGTTTTCGCAGGCTTAAAAGAAGGAATAAAGTGTTCCGGAATGATGATGGTGGTATTCTTGCTAATATTCCTGGCCGTTTTTTGAGCCCTTTTCTTAATAATGAAGCTTCCGAATCCTCTCAGGTATACATTTTTATTCTTGCTTAAAGAATCTTTAATAGTTTCCATGAAAGCTTCAACAGTTTTCTGAACAGTTACTTTTTCAATTCCAGTATTCTTGGAAATTTCGTTTACGATATCTGCTTTAGTCATTTTAAAACACTTTAATTATCAATGATTTACAATTAATTTTTTCAATTGAGTTGCAAATATAATTGTTTTATCCCGATTAATAAAATACAAAACCATTATTTTTGATTAATATTTGATTTTTTTAATTTTCAAGTAAATGAAAATAAGTAGATTATTATTGGAGTGGTATGCAAGAAACGGTAGAGAACTTCCCTGGAGAGAAACAAAGGACCCTTATAAAATATGGATATCTGAAATCATTTTACAGCAAACCAGAATAGCCCAGGGTATGGATTATTATTTTCGTTTCCTTGAAAAATTCCCGGACATTGAATCCCTGGCAGCTGCAAATGAAAAAGAAGTGATGAAAGCCTGGGAAGGACTTGGTTATTATTCCAGGGCCAGGAATCTGCATGAAACTGCGAAAAATGTGGTGGAGAATAACAATGGAGTTTTTCCGGATAATTATAAAGATATTCTGAATCTCAAAGGCATTGGTCCTTACACTGCGGGGGCTATTTCATCCATTTGCTTCAATCTCCCTGAAATGGCGGTGGACGGGAATGTTAAAAGAGTTGCTGCCCGATTCTTTGGCCTTGACAATAATATAAAAAATTCAGGGTCCGATAAATTTATAAAAGATTCGCTTAAAGAAATCTTTGATAAAAAAAATCCCGGAAGCTTTAACCAGGCTATTATGGACCTGGGGTCAATGATTTGCACCCCCACCAGGCCAGCATGTGAGGAATGCCCCCTGTCCTGTCAATGTGTTGCCCTCAAAACCGACCGGATTTCTGAGTTACCGGTCAGCTATTCCAAAACAAAAATCAGGAACAGGTATTTGAATTATTTTATCATATCCTCTAAAAATGAATTATTAATAAGAAAAAGAGAAACAAATGATATTTGGAAATCCTTATATGAGTTTGTTTTAATTGAAACACCTGGCCCCCATCATGAAAAAGAATTAATTCCCCTGATTGAAAAACAGTTTGAAGCATCTCAGAATTTTATCGTCACTCTGATATCACCAGGAATAAAGCATATTTTGAGTCATCAAAGAATCTTCACCCGTTTTATTCATATAGAAACCGAGATTTTTCCTCAAAAGCTTTTGAAAGGCGGATATGAGATTTGCAAGAAAGAGGAGCTGGGTGATTTCCCCTTTCCAAGACTCCTGGAGAAGTACCTGCAAAGTAATCCGTTATAAAGATAGGTCGAATATAATGATTTTTTAATTTATGATTCAATTTCCATTTCAATATTTGTATCTTTACAGGAATTATAAACTATTGATTCCGGATGCTATATTCAGATAGTATCAGGTATAAAATTCCGGAGGTAAAACTTCTTTTTCAATGATCTGGCCGATATGAAAAGGAATTAAATTAAGAAAATATGTCAGTAAACAAAGTGATCCTTGTTGGTAATGTAGGTAAAGATCCGGAAGTCAGATATCTTGAAGGAGGAGCGGTAGTATGCCGGTTTTCTCTTGCTACTTCTGAAACCTATAAAAATAAAAACGGGGAAAGGATTTCTACCACCGAATGGCACAATATAGTTTTGTGGAGAGGGTTGGCAGAAGTTGCTGAAAAATATGTAAAAAAAGGCAATCAACTTTATATTGAAGGCCGGATTCGTACCAGGTCCTATACCGATAAAGAAGGTAATACCAGGTATGTGACAGAAATTACGGGTGATAATATGACCATGCTTGGCGGCAGAAGATCAGAAGAGGATAGCAACGACCAGCAAAAACCGGTTCAGGACACCACAGAAACCCCCAAACCTTCCACCCAGGAAGCTTCTCAGTCAGAAGTGGAAGAACCATTCAAAGATCTGAATGACGGATCTGATGAGGTGGATGATCTTCCTTTTTAGTTAATTTAAATTGCGATTAGTTGGAATCTGAAGCTTTTTTATCCCTGTTTCTAAGTATCCGGTTTTTACCCCTGACCGGAGAAATAATGTTCAGCATCTTTGTTGTAATTGTGTTATTGTTTTGTTCTGCGCTTGTATCCGGATCGGAAGTAGCTTTCTTTTCGCTGAGCCCGACCCAGCTAAAAAGGATTAAAAAATTAAATACTAAAAGTTCTGACAGGATACAGGAATTGCTTCTAAATCCGGAAAAACTTCTGGCTACCATTTTAATTTCAAATAATTTTATCAATGTAGCTATTGTTATTATTACAACCTACATCAGCACCAGCATTGTTGATCTTCAGGGTGAACCCCTCTGGGTTTTGTTCTTAATACAGGTGGTAACCGTGACTTTTTTATTACTTCTTGCAGGAGAAATCATTCCTAAAATTTATGCTAACCATAATGCTTTGAAATTTTCTTTATTCATGTCAATTCCACTGGGTTTTATGGAAAGATTTCTTTTGCCTTTAAGTAATTTTCTGATCAGATCCACATCATTTGTCAACAGAAGAATTCGCTCCAGGAAGCCGAATCTGACCATGGGAGATCTGTCGGAAGCCCTGGATTTAACAACCGGTGTGGTGCATGAAGAAAAGAGAATCCTTAAATCCATTGTGAAATTCACCAATATCGAGGTCATAGAAATTATGAAACCCAGGATGGACGTGGTCGCAGTTGACTCAAAAATCCAGCTGAATGAACTTATTGAAACTATCAATAGTTCCGGATTCAGCAGGATACCTGTCTATGAGGAAAACCTGGATAATATCAAAGGAATTCTTTATGTAAAAGATCTCCTGCCCTATATTGATAAAGCCAACGACTTTATCTGGCAAAGTCTTATTAAACCCAGTTATTTTGTGCCCGGAGCCAAAAAGATCAATGTTTTATTGCAGGAATTCAGAGAAAAGAAAATTCACCTGGCAATTGTTGTGGATGAGTATGGTGGCACAGAGGGAATAATCAGCCTGGAAGATATTATGGAAGAGATTATTGGAGAAATAACAGATGAGACGGATGAAGTTGAATCCTTTTTCACCAAAATCGATGATAAAAACTATGTCTTTGATGCCAAGGTTTTGTTGAACGATTTATACAAGACTTTAAATATACAGGAGGACATTTTTGAAAAAGAAAAGGGCGACTCCGACACCCTTGCCGGATTGATACTTGAGGTACTGGGCGAAATGC
>CBDUPM010000141.1:0-6907 GCA_965369105.1 uncultured Bacteroidales bacterium
CCCTCATTGTTATCTTTGATTGCCTGTCCAAAGTTTAAGGTATAAGTGGTACTGTCCTTAAGTTCGTTGTTTAATTCGATTAACAAACTTTTTCCTTTCAACCGGACATCCGGTTTTTCTTTTAAAGGAGGAGAAACAATGAGTTCCTGGTTGATATTATTTAAAGTTATAAACTCATCGAAGGTGATTTCTATTTTCTTACCATCAAAACGAATAGAATAATTATCCGGCTTGCTTTCAATAACCAGTGGCGGATCTTCATCTTTCGGCCCACCAGTTAATGATCCCATTTTAGCGCAACCGCCCGAAATTAGTGCGGCAGCTAAGGCAATTATGCAAAGATTTTTAATTTTCAATTCTCTTAATTTTCCCGACAAAACTACAAACTAATCCTAAAACGCTGAAATTAATTTAAATTGTGCAATTGAAGATAAGAAAGTCTTAGTTATTTTATCATTTGGGATTTAAGGCTAAAAAATATTATTCGAAAAATTAAAACAGCCTTCATATTCATAATCTTAGTAAAAATATTTTGTAAGTTTGAGTCCGAAAATAAAAACAATCATTATGCTTATTCAGAGTATTACATGGGATGTTAGTCCGTGGTTAGTGCAATTTAGCGGCGGCTTTGGAATTCGGTGGTATGGTCTTCTTTTTGCCAGCGGGTTCTTTTTTGGATATATAATTTTTAACCGCTATTTCAATAAAACAGGTTTTAATACGGAATTGCTGGATAAATTGACTATTTATATGGCGGTAGGAACCGTTATTGGTGCCAGGCTGGGACATTGTTTATTTTACGATTTTGAATACTTTTCCCAGCATCCGCTTGAAATATTGATGGTCTGGAAAGGAGGCCTGGCAAGTCATGGGGGAGCAATAGGAATTTTAATTGCCATTAGCCTGTATGTGAAAAAGACCGGGATTTCTTTCCTCTGGATAATGGACAGGATTGCGGTAGTGACAGCACTGGCTGGTTTTTTTATCCGGATGGGAAATCTGATGAATTCTGAAATCTACGGCAGACCAACCGATTTGCCCTGGGGTTTTTCATTTGTCAGGGACAGAAGCAGGATTAATTTTTATGACCAGGAAACCGGTGAGCTGATCGGAAAACATTTACCCTGTCACCCTACCCAGCTATATGAGGCCCTGAGTTATCTTATTATATTTATTGTGCTATTCTGGCTGGTGAGAAAATATGCTCCTAAATTAAAAGAAGGCGTGCTGTTTGCGCTATTCCTGATTTCCGTATTCACCGCTCGCTTTTTTATTGAATATGTGAAATTTGAACAATCCGAATTTGAAGTGGATATGATAAACAATCTTTACATGAATATGGGGCAATTACTCAGTTTACCTTTTATTTTTGGGGGAATTGGATTATTAATCTGGGCAATCAAAAAAGGAAAATACAGTAAGGAAAAAGTGGTTTAATCTTTTTTTAAACTCTAAAAAGTCACCCATATGGATATTAGCAACATAGAAACTTCTACCATCATTTTTGCATTTATGTTGACCTTGTTTGCAGGGCTTTCAACCGGAATTGGAAGTATTTTGGCTTTTTTCACTAAATCAACGAACACCCGCTTTTTATCCATATCTCTTGGGTTTTCAGCCGGTGTGATGATTTATGTTTCAATGGTGGAAATATTCGTTAAGTCCAAGGATGCCCTAATTGCGGTTTATGACGAAAAACTCGGGACTATTTATACCGTTTTGGCTTTTTTTGGGGGAATAGCTTTCATTGCCATTATTGACAGGCTTATTCCTTCTGGTGAAAATCCCCATGAAGTAAGAAAGGTTGAAGAGGTGAAGGGAAATGAGAAAAAAGCAGATCCAAAGAAACTCTACCGGATGGGCTTATTTACAGCCCTTGCAATTGCTATCCATAATTTTCCGGAGGGACTTGCCACCTTTGCTGCCGGTTTGACTGATCCGACCATAGCTATTCCTATTGCTGTGGCGATAGCCATTCATAATATCCCTGAAGGTATTGCCGTTTCCGTCCCCATTTCTTATGCTACCGGAAATAAAAGAAAAGCCTTTTTACTGTCTTTCCTCTCCGGTCTGGCAGAACCCGTAGGTGCACTTGTGGGCTTTTTCATTCTTCGTTCCTTTTTCAACGACACCATGTTTGGAGTTATTTTTGGAGCAATCGCCGGTATCATGGTGTTTATATCCCTCGACGAACTTTTACCAACTGCCAGAGAATATGGTGAACATCACCTGGCTATTTATGGTTTAATAGGGGGGATGGCAGTGATGGCTGTCAGCCTTCTGTTATTTTTATAAAATGGGGGATAATCATTCACATGAGCATGAAATAAATAAGAATAACCTGCTTTATGCAACTTTGTTAAATCTTATTATTTCCATTTTTGAGATTATCGGGGGATTGATTTCCGGAAGTCTTTCGCTTCTGTCGGATGCCCTGCATAACCTTGGGGATGCATTTTCCACTTTCATTGCCTATGTAGCCAGTATTATTGCAGGCAAAAAAAGTACACCGGAAAGAACATTTGGCTACAAACGTATTGAAATCCTGGCCGCCCTGCTTAACTCTTTGCTTTTAATCGGGATTACTGTTTTTCTTTTTGTTGAAGCAATTGAAAGACTGAAAGATCCGCAGGAAATTAAAGCCAGGCTGATGCTGATTGTAGCTGTAATTGGATTAATAGCGAATGTTATTGCAGTAATTATCCTGCATAAGGATTCCAATCACAGTCTTAATGTGAAAGCCGCATACCTGCATTTAATCGGGGACAGTTTGTCGTCGGTTGTGGTAATAATTGGCGGCATTTTAATTTACTTTTTTGACATCTTCTGGGTTGATCCGGTAATTACTTTTCTTATTGGATTATATCTCCTGAAAGAAGCGGTAAAGATCCTGAACGAAACCATTAAAATCCTGATGCAGAACACACCCGGAAATCTGAATATTGAAGAAATCAAAACATTAATTGAAAGGGATAACCGCATTCACAATATCCATCATATTCATGCCTGGAATCTGACCGATCAGAAAATATATTTTGATGCTCACATTGATACATTGAACGATTTAAGCCTTAGTGAGGTTAATATAGTAAGGAAAGATATTGAAAGGAAGTTGAAATCAGAGTTTAATATTCATCATATCACGCTTCAGTTTGAATACAGGACCTGCGAGGATGATATGATAAAGCAAAAGGATTAAAATGGAATACTTATTGAATTTTTGGCATGAGCTGGTTGGCTTAACCGTTGAAATGGCTCCCTACCTCTTGTTGGGGTTTCTTTTTGCCGGGATTCTGTATGCCTGGTTTCCGGCAGATAAAATGACACGCTACCTTGGTAAAAACAATTCTGCATCAGCCTTTAATGCGGCGCTCCTTGGAATTCCTCTTCCGCTTTGCAGCTGTGGAGTGATCCCAACCGGTGTTTCTTTTTATAAAAACGGGGCGTCCAAAGGTTCCGCCGTTTCTTTTCTCATTTCCACTCCCCAGACAGGTGTCGATTCTGTAATGATTACCTGGTCCTTGCTTGGTTTGCCCATGGCAATTATCCGGCCAATTATTGCATTATTTACCGGTGTTTTTGGTGGTGTAATGACAAACAGACTGGAAAAAAGAGAAAATGGCGCCCATAATCCTCCGGAAAAAAAAGCAACCGAAGAAAAAGAAAAAGTTGGGGTCATTGCTATGCTGAAGTATGCTTTTGGAGATTTCATGGAAGATATTGTTAAATGGTTACTGATCGGGCTCCTGATTGCTGCATTTATGGCGGTTATTATCCCTGATGATTTCTTTCTTCGATATCTCTCAAATGATTATCTGAGTATGGTAATTATCCTGGCAGCCTCAATTCCTTTATATGTTTGTGCCACCGGATCGGTTCCTATTGCAGCCGTTTTAATGTTAAAAGGATTGTCTCCCGGAGCCGCCATCGTATTTCTCATGGCAGGACCGGCAACCAACGCTGCCACAATTTCGGTAATCGGGAATTCCATGGGAAGAAAAACACTTATCCGATACCTTATCAGTATTATCACGGGTGCCCTGCTTTTCGGAATTATAGTAAATGAATTCCTGCCAAGGGAATGGTTTACGGGTCCGCTGAAAGCTATTCATAGTGGAGAACATGCACATGAAATTTTACCCAGATGGTTGCAGATTTCCAGTGCCATCCTGCTAAGCGCAACCATGGCCAATGCATTGTTTACCAAATATATCCGCCCAAGATTTAAAAGAAAATCAAATACGTTCACTCCTTTTAAAACAGACAGTATGAATTCAAAAATTAAAGTGGAAGGTATGACCTGCAATCATTGCAAGGCAAATGTTGAAAATGGAATTAAAAGCATTGCTGGTGTGGTAAGCACAACAGCAGATATTACTACCGGGGAAGTAAAAATAGAAGGTGAAAATGTTGACTTGGAGGCAGTGAAAAATACTGTAAACGGACTGGGCTATAAATTTGTGGAATAATATTCTATACTTATCGCAATTATTAAACCTTTTGCGCTATGTACTATAGGGTATACTAATTCTATAATTCCGTCTGTTCTTCTTTCCGGCCAGTGTTCTGCCTGATATTCATTTAACAGATTAACAGAGATTGAAAATCTGAGTGTGCAGGAAAATTTCCACAGGTTCTTTTCCTGTTTTAAATATGACTGTGCTGAGTGTATTAAAACGCCATAGATGTGAATCAAAAGCTGAAATAAAACCAAATTTTCATATCTTTGCATTCCCTAAAATTGAATCATTAAAAGCTAAAAAAATGTATAAAGTAGTTTTATTACGTCATGGAGAAAGTGAATGGAACCTGTCGAACCGTTTTACAGGTTGGACAGATGTTGACCTGACAGATACCGGTGTTGCACAGGCAAAAAGTGCCGGCGTGGTTTTAAAAGAAAACGGATTTAAATTTGATATCGCTTATGCTTCCGTTTTAAAAAGAGCCCTCAGAACTCTCTGGATTACCCTGGATGAAATGGATCTTTTGTGGATTCCTGTGGTAAAGTCATGGAGATTGAATGAAAGACATTATGGTGCTTTACAAGGACTGAATAAGGCGGAAACAGCGGCTGAACATGGTGAGGATCAGGTGCTTGTCTGGAGAAGATCCTATGATGTTCCTCCCCCGGCTCTTGAAGCGTCTGATGAGCGATTCCCGGGTAAGGACCGCCGATATGCCAATATTGATAAAAATGACCTTCCTGCAACGGAATGCCTGAAAGATACAGTTGATCGTTTCCTTCCCTTCTGGCATGATACAATCGCGCCTACCATTAAAGAGGGAAAAAGTGTGATAATAGCAGCTCATGGGAACAGCCTCAGGGCTCTTGTGAAGTATCTGGACAATTTAAGTGAAGAGGAAATCCTGAAACTGAATATCCCAACCGGAATGCCATTGGTATACGAACTGGATGCTGATCTCAAACCCATCAAACATTATTACCTGGGAGATGAGGAAGCCGTTAAAAAAGCTATGGATGCGGTTGCTAACCAGGGAAAAGCTAAATAATGTGCTGATGTGCTAATTTGCTGGTGTTTTACTATAATTATTCCTGAATAATATCCTCAATTTTAAGTCCTTTGAATTAGCTTTCAAGGGACTTTTTTATTTCCTTATTTCCTCAACACCTTATTATTTCATTCTTAAACAGATCGCAAGGTATTGAGAAAAGATAAGGCCTGCCTTTTCATTACAGTAAATGATTATTGTCCCTGTTATGACTGTATACGAGGGAATTTCCCTTTTTCCCTTCCCGGAAAATCCGGAACTAATTCCATCCCAGAATAGATTTACTATTAGCACATTAGCATTTTAGCATTTCAGCACATTAGCACATTAGCACATTATTACCGGTCTTCCGGTTTCTTACAACATGCCTCCAGTTTTGAGTAAGCTTTTGCATCTGCCTTAACCTCACCGGCATCATAGCCCACTACAGAAATGGCTTTTTTAATCTTTTCCGGACTGGTTTTTTTTGTTTTGTATTTTACTTCTACCTCTTTGGTTTCCATATCCAGCTCCGAAGAAACCACCCCTTTTTCATAGGCAAGGGCTCTTTCAATCTTTTCCTTACACATCTCACACTGGGCTGATGTTTTAATTTTAATGGTCATCGTCGTTTTCTGAGCCTCTGCCATAAGGCTTCCCGCGAAAATCATCATAAAAAATAAAATTGCTGTCTTTTTCATAGTATTGTTGTTTTTATTTATTTGAATTATTTATTTTATTGCAATCCTTAATCCTCCGTAAAACATCCTGTTTGTTAAAGGTCCCCATACCATGGTAGCATCAAAAACGTCTCCAAAAGGATTTTCGGGATCTAAAATCGCCCTTTCCTGCCGGTAAGAAGTAAGATTCTCCACCCCGGTATACAATTCAAAATGCTTAAATCGTTTGGTCAGCTGGGCATGAACCATATAATATGCAGGCGATTCCTTTTCAAATTGAAATTCTTCAGAATTCTCATCCGTATCGGGAATCCGGGATTTTCCGTTTCTCTGAACCGTTAAATCAAATTTCCATTTATCAAAACGGGTGGAATAGGTTGTTGTGAACAGATATTTATGTTTATTTATAAAGGGCATTTCACGTAAACCTTCGGTATAATCAACCATCACATTATTGTACCTGTAAGCCAGGGTCATATCAAATCCTTTAAATACTTCACCGCTAAAATCTGCCTGGAAAGCATTGGAAAAAGAATTTCCATCCAGGTTATAAATGTTTACTTCTGATACGGACTGGTCCAGATCCACAATCATCTGGGAAGAAAAGCGGGTATGATAAAAATCTACTGATAGAGAGGCTTCCCTCTGTTCCGGAAGGTAAAAATACCGGGTTAAACTTACCCCGGTATTGAGGGCATTTTCCATTTGGATCTCAGGGTCAATATTAAATATCCTGG
>CBDUPM010000142.1:0-6889 GCA_965369105.1 uncultured Bacteroidales bacterium
TCCCGGTAAGAAATATTCCCAAAAAACGCACAGAGGTATTATTCTGCAATAGATAGGGATGCAAACACCCGCAATTCATTTTCCCGGTAAGAAATATTCCCAAAAAACGCACAGAGGTATTATTCTGCAAAAGATATGGATGCAAACACCCGCAATTCATTTTCCCGGTAAGAAATATTCCCAAAAAACGCACAGAGGTATTATTCTGCAAAAGATAGGGATTCAAAAACCCCCCATTCATTTTCCCGGTGAGAAATATTCCCAAAAACACTCAGAGGTATTATTCTGCAATAGATACGGATCCAACCCAAATTCATTTTCCCGGAGGGAAAAAATAATAATAGCCCTGTACGCTAGTGCAGGGAATATAACACGAAAAAAACAAAAATCCCGGAGGGATTTAACCAAATTATTCTATTCAATAACAATAATGCTATTAAATAAATAGCCCCGTTTCATAAATTTCTACTTTCAAATCTCCTCTTCAAGCTTTTCAAGAACCCACTCGCTCCCCGGAATATCCCTGCTTGTGAATTTCTTCTTCCATTTCTCTGCTTCAACTGAATTCCCGTTTTCACTATGAATTGTAATTATGTAAAAAAAGAACAGGGCTTCCAGACCCGGATAAGCATTTTCATATTTCGTTAGTAGTTCTTTATATGACGCCAGTGCTTTCTGGACCAATCCACTTTCAAAATAATCAAATGCCATAAGCATTTCCTTTTGTAATTCCAGGTCTAATATCACCGATTTGAAACTGAAACAATTTTCTGAACATTGTTCAATTAAATCAACAACTTTAATTTCATTGGGAATGGGGGGGAAATGAAGATAAAAATGTAAATTATCACCGATAAATTCAAAATTGTGAACCTCAGGGCATTCAGGTATTCCAATAATTTCTTCAATTCTGTATGTTTTATTTCCTGCAATCAGAACCGTATTTTTATCCACGCAAAAGTTCCCTCCCTCATCAAGCCTGTTTCTTATGATCATATGAAACATGGTTTCTTTCTCATTTCGTACCACTCTCATAATTTCGAGGGTTTCATGAGATTTTATGACAAATTCAGGACCTGCAATTGTCTGGGAATAAGCCAAAACACTGATCATCCCCAGGATCAGAGAAACTATTTTTTTCATGAATAAATTATTTGTTCCGCTTTATTTGTTAAAGCTTGCCAGCTTAAAAAAGGAAATTCATGGTAACATAAAAACCGGTATTGCCATCCCGTTTATCGGCTGCAAAACCATAATCGAGCGAAACAATGAAATTTTCATTTAATGCGACATGAAATCCAGGTCCGAAACTTAAGTGAAGACCTTCCTCATCATCATTCTCAAAAATTTCCACATCCAGGGGATCTGAGGGTAAGTCTTCAAATTCCTCTAATTCATACTGGCCTGTAACGATTCCGCCATCAACAAAACCGGTTAATGCAACATATAGATTTTGATTCAGAACTTTGGTCCTGATTATCTTATAACGAAGTTCTGCATTTCCGTAAAAAAAGTCTTCACCCACCACCCTGTTTCGGAGAATACCTCTCATGGACTTGCTTCCCCCGAGTCCGTCATAGGTTAATTTAGGTGCAGTATTAAAAATAAATGGCAACATATAGAAAGGCATATCACCGCTGAGTTTAGCCTGGTATGAAATCCGGTAGGCAAAATTCATAACTTTAGGAACAAGGGTAAAGTACTGTCTGTGAGTTAATGCCATCCTGGTGTAACCGTAATCCCCGCTTCCCAAAAAGCCCGGGGCAGCAATAAACTGAAGCTCGGTCCATATCCCCTTCATAGGATTGGGTTCATTATCTCTTGTATCATATACCAATCCTGCCTTAATAAGTGTATTGGAACCCCCGTTGATCTGGTCTTCCGGAAGCAGTCCAAAGCGAATATAACGTCCATAAAGTCCTCCATCTACATAGGGTGCCTGATCGGCAACATCTTTTCCATCATTCAGGTCCGGTGTATCCACCGTGTCAATATTTTGATTGTAATATTCAACCCCGGCAAACCATCTTAGTTTTTCTCCGATTATACTTCCCTGGAACTCCAGTTTCGCACGGAACATTTGCCTGGAATTTTTATAAAACAGCCGGGATTGGTATTCTGATAAATCTTCTGCTTCATCATCTACGAATGCACCATTATAATAAGATTCATATCCATTAAAACCATAAAAATCAAGGGCTTTTTCAGTAAGGTAAGAAATCTCACCTGAGGTTCTCAGTCCCGGAATCAATTTCTCAGAATCATAGGTAAATTGATTTATTCCGCTGCCTTTGGTTGTTCTTGACCATTCGAAATAAAGAGAATGATCGTAGCCCGGGTATTTACTGCCGTCGCCATAATCATAAAAATTGACCAGCCCGCCATATTTAAAACCCACATCTGTATCACCCCCTACCACGGGAACTGCTCCAAAGGACCAGCCTGTTTTTGATTCGTTTTCATCCTGTGAAAAAGCAAAAAGAAAGCTAAATAAAAATAGAATGG
Organism: uncultured Bacteroidales bacterium; assembly: GCA_965369105.1. GTDB lineage: Bacteria > Bacteroidota > Bacteroidia > Bacteroidales > JAGLSB01. The sequence continues at coordinate 2,506 of CBDUPM010000142.1, forward strand.
AACTCAATAAAAGTTTAGTTTTCATTGGATAATGGTTTTAGTTACAAATGCCAATATAAGAATATTTTTTCAGCTTGTATTTTATTTTTTCTTGTGGATAAGTGGAAAAAAATAGTAATTTTAGAGGGTCGAATCCATTCAGGCTATTTTTTTAAGTAGTTGATTAATAGTTAAAAACATCAATTTATAAAGCGGCTAAAAAATTGAAATCAGCACTTTATAAAATTTGAAAAATTGTTTTAAATGGATTTGAAAAACTAAAAATTACCTATGAAACAATCTGTTTTCACCATCCTTTATTTTATTACCGGAATTTTATTTATCGTTCTTGAAGCTCTGGAAGGGACAAATATTGTTTATGTTTCCCTCGGAGTTAAAGCATTGATTATTCCTGTATTGATGCTCTTTTATCATCAGCAGGTAAAAGGAAATTATACTTTATTTCACCGGATCATGATGGCAGGTTTTTTCTTTTCATGGACAGGTGATGTGTTGCTGCAGCTTGCCAATGAAGGTATGCAATTGTATTTTGAGCCAGACAGCTTTTTCCTTATGGGTATTGGTGGATTTCTCATTACCCAGTTATTGTATACACTGGCATTTTCACTGCCTAAAGGTAAAAATCTAATATTCACAAAACGTATTTACCAGGCCGTATTGGTATTAGCTTACGGTGGACTTCTAATGTGGCTGCTGTATAATAAGCTGGGCGATTTTAAAATACCGGTTATTATATATGCCATAGTTATCCATGCTATGCTGATTTCAGCCTTAAACCGATATGGCAAAGTGAATGGCGTCAGTTATATAGTTGTGGTCATAGGCGCTGTTTTATTTCTTGCAAGCGATTCCATGATTGCGATCAACAGATTTCTGGAAAGATTTGATTTTGCAAGAGTACTCATTATGTCTACCTATATAATTGCGCAGTACCTTATTGCCATTGGTTCATTAAAACAGGATTTCTTATCAAAAGATAAACCATAATTGAGAAATCGTTGAAAGCTTATAAACATTGACATCAAACATTCATAATATTTTTCCGGAATGAAAAAACTAATTAAAATACTATTATACCTGCTGGCAGCTATTCTGATTGCTTTCACTTTATTTTTATTGTACGCTACTATTTCAGATTTTAAGCCTGCTGAAAAAACAGAAATTTATCATTCAGAGGAATCGGAATCTCTTGCTACATGGCAGGAATTTGATTTTTTGATTTGGAATATCGGTTATTGTGGACTCGATGCCAGCATGGATTTCTTTTACGATGGCGGGAAACAGGTCAGACCTTCCAGATCAAATGTTAAAAAGAATCTCGAAGAAGTAAAGGCCTTCCTGGAATCCAATGATTCAGTTGAATTTATATTACTGCAGGAAGTAGATCAAAATTCAAAACGATCATATGGGATTAATATTTATGATCAAATCAATGAATCCCTGGAACAATATAATTCCTGGTTCGGGATAAATTATAAGGTAGGATTTGTTCCCTTACCCCCGGGGAATCCAATGGGCAGAGTGAAGTCGGGCTTGCAAACCCTGGCTAAAAATAATGCTTCAAGTGTAGTTCGCTACTCTTTCCCGGGAAATTATAGCTGGCCAATGGGTGTATTTATGCTGGACAGGTGTTTTTTAATGAAGCGGTTTAAAGTTTCCAATAACAGGGAACTGGTTGTAATAAACACACACAATTCTGCCTACGATGATGGAAGTCTGAGGAAAATGCAAATGGACTTTTTAAGGGATATCCTTCTTGAAGAATATAAAAAGGGCAATTATGTAATTGCCGGAGGTGACTGGAATCAGTCTCCTTATGGATTCCCAAAATTTTTTGATGATCAGCAATTTGATCTGGATAATTATACCGAAATTGAGGAAAACTATCCGGATCAGGGTTGGATATGGGCCTGGGATGGATCGCATCCTACAAACAGAAGAGTAGCAACAAGCTATACAAGAGGGGAAACTCCCACCACTTTAATTGACTTTTACCTTCTCTCTCCCAATGTTCAGCCGGTGCAGGTGAAAACGGTGGATCTAAACTTTCAGAATTCAGATCATCAACCCGTATTTCTGAAGGTGCTTTTAAAAGACTAAACCACATTAATAGATGCATTTATGAAAGTATTAAAGTATATTTTCCTGGGATTATTGATATTAATTATAATGGGGATAATTGCAGGAACTATTTTTATTAAGTATACTTCCGGAAAGGCAATCCCTGATTATAATGAAGATATCCACTCTTCCGTATTCAAATCGCAGGTAAAGGTTTTCCGCGATACAATGGCAGTACCCCATATTCTGTCAGATAATGAAGAGGATTTATACAGGGCAGTCGGGTATTTGCAGGCTCAGGACAGGCTATGGCAGATGGATTTATTGAGACGGTTAACACAGGGTAGATTATCAGAAATTTTTGGTCAGGAATATGTTGAAATCGATCAGCTGTTCCGGGCATTGCATTTTACAGAGAAATCTCAAATTGTGCTCGACAGCTGTAACCTTCATCTGAATAATATAATGCAGGCATACTGTGAAGGAGTAAATGCTTACATGGACGACAACTACGGGAAACTTCCTCCGGAATTTGCAATTCTTGGCTACAAACCCGAAAAATGGGAAGCGGTTCATTCTGTTAACCTGATAGGTTATATGGCCTGGAGCCTCACCCTGGCGTGGAGCACCGAGGTGAGCCTTTTTAATCTTTCTCAAACTCTTGACTCAGCACATTTCCAGGAGTTAATCCCGGAGCTAGCATTACAGGATGTCTATATAATTCCTGATTACAAATATGGGGAAGCGAAATTTACCTCATCTTTTGTTGAAATTGGGAATCAGATTTCTGAACTGGGACTGCAGGTATTTCAGGCTTCCAATAACTGGGTAGTATCGGGTAGTAAAACGGCTTCAGGAAAATCAATCCTTGCCAATGATATGCATTTAGAGTTAAATGCTCCCGGAATCTGGTACCAGATGCAGCATACCGTTCCGGGTAAATTGAATGTAACCGGTGTGGTTCTCCCCGGACAACCTTTTATTATTAGTGGTCATAACGAAAGGACTGCCTGGGGAATGACTAATGTAATGGTTGATGATATGGATTTTTACCTCGAAACCCTGAAAGAGGATGATAGTCTGAAATATAAATTCAACGGAGAATGGAAAGATATAAAAATTGAAGAAGAAAAAATTCTTACAAAAGAAGGGGATACAATAATCCGTGTGAATCAATTTACACACAGGGGACCCATTGTCAGCGGTTTTAAGGGTGTTGAAAATTCAACCCTTTCGATGAGATGGATCGGCAATGAATACAGCAATGAACTCAAATCGGTATGGCTGTTTAACCGGATGTCAAATATTGAAGAATTTAAAGAGGCTGCAAAGACTTTTATAGCTGTCTCCCTGAATATTGCCTATGCCGATGTAGATGGTAATATTGGAATGTATATATGTTCAGGAGTGCCGATAAGAGAAGGAGATGGAATATTTATAGTTCCCGGTGATACCAGCCGTTACGATTGGAAGGGAAGGGTGCCATTTGAGGAATTACCTCATGAATTTAATCCGGAGTCCGGATTTATTGCCAGTGCAAACAACAGGTCGGTTCCCGATGATTATCCTTATTATATCAGCAGGTGGTACGATTTACCAAACCGCCAGGAGCGGATAGTTGAAGCTCTTCAGGATAATGATTCCATTCAAATGGAAGATATGAAGGCTATTCAGTCTGACCAAAAATCAAAGTGGGCTGAAAAACTGGTCCCCTGGATACAGTCGATGCTGGAGCCTCACCTGGAAGAAATGACTGAAAAAGAAAAACAAGCCAGCCGGTTATTATTTAGCTGGGATTATCATATGGATAAAGAAAGTATTGAATCTACTATTTTTGAACAGTTTTATTTCGAATTTATCAGAAATATTTTTAAAGATGAAATGGGAGAGGATTTGTATGCTCAATACATCAATCAGAATATGCTGGGTGAATATGTTATTGATAAATTCAGAAGAACCAATCAATCGATTTGGTTTGATGATATTACAAGCAGTGATATAACAGAGACTTCATCTGATATTGCTTTTTTAAGCCTAAAAGATGCCGTTGCCGCCCTGGAGAAAAGGCTTGGAGAAGAAATGGAGGACTGGAAGTGGGGAAAAGTCCATACCCTTTCTCTGAACCATCCGATGGGAGCCGTAGACGCACTCAATTCAGCATTTAAACTAAACCGAGGACCCTATCCGGTAGGGGGGAGCTATCATACTGTAAGTCCATACAGTTATTCAATGAAAAACCTATTTCACTCAGCTTTCGGTGCATCGCATCGTCATATTTACGATTTAAATGAATGGAACAATTCACAGGTAATTATCCCGACAG
>CBDUPM010000143.1:0-6864 GCA_965369105.1 uncultured Bacteroidales bacterium
GTATCCAACCCTGTTGAGAATAGCAGGTATCGATATACCTGAGTATCTCCCGGGAGAAAATCTTTCTGCCAGCTTTCTTTCGGATGCCGGCGATAACACTCCGCTCACAAGAGAATATGTGGTTTCTGAGATTGTTCAGGGTGTTGAAAAAAGTAATACGCCGGGCGATTTTACCGGACGAATGGTGGTCACTAAAAAGTTTAAGTACTTTTTATTCGATATGGGGGCAAACAAAGAGCAATTATTTGATCTGGAAAATGACCCGGGAGAGCTGAAACCGGTAACCTATGATCCGGCTTATCATGACGATCTTCTTGCCTGCAGAGCCATGCTTAGGGAATGGGTGACCGATACCGACGATGATTTTAATGTAGACGAAGCTCTGTACACGATTAAATATGACGTAAAAAGACTCAATAACAGTCAACCCATAATTACCCAGGAATTGTTTACAGATGTTGGTGCGGAAAAGGAGGGAGAAAATATAAACGGCCCCAGTGCTATCAGGATACCTGACTGGATTTCACCCGAAAACAGGGCAAATCCTGATGCTAAATACTATTGCTATTTTGCCCATCACGACGGGCAATATATACGGATGGCATGGGCAGCCCAAATCGAAGGTCCGTGGCATCTTTACCAGGCGGGCACAGCAACTCCTTTGGGTGATCGTGGAGTATTGGATCTGGGTGATAATGTCATTAACCTGGATAATGGCATCGTTATTCCCAATAATCACCTGGCATCTCCGGATGCACATGTTGATGAGGAAAACCAGAGAATTATTCTATATTTTCATAGCGGGTCATCAACTTATGTGAATGGGACACAGGTTAATTCTCAGCTTACATATGTTTCATACTCGCCTTATGGGCTTGAATTTTACAATAATATTCAACCGGTTTTCCTGGGACCCTCCTATTTTCGCGTTTTTGAATATGAGGATAATTTATACTCGTTAACAAATAATGGCACACCCTACAAAGCTCCGTCGGTGAATGCCCCGTGGGCTCCGCCAACGGGATGGGATTTTACAGACAGACTATGGGATAAACACCCAAATAATCCCTTTCAGGATGATATAACAGGAATCGACGGTATCCCTTCTTCCGAACTAAGGGTTCGTCATACTGCTGTCAGGTTATTGGATGATGAATTGCAGGTATTTTATAGCAGAAGAGGAGATCTTTTGGAAAATATTCAGATGTCGACAGTTGATTTATCTGTGGGTGACTGGACAAAATGGGATGCCACATATCCGCCCTATCAGATTTTACAATCTGCCCCCGGATGGGAGGGAGGAGATCTGACTCCGGCGCCTTCCGAAACTTCCAGCGCCCCTGAGAATGTTAACCAATTGCGGGATCCCTACGTTTTGGATGATGCCGATGGTTCTGTCTTTTTATTTTACACGGGCCGTGGAGAAGATGCGATTGGACTGGCACAACTTTATGAAGCACATACGGAAGTTCAATTGCTGAATCCAATAAAGGATGCTAGTGTAAAAAGCGGAAGTGGTGCCAATGAGAATTTTGGTGCCGATACTGAACTTGAAGTAAACCAGGGAGCCGATCCTGATCAATATAAAAAGGCATATCTTCAGTTTGATCTAAGTCAGCTGACAAAAGCAGACCAGGCATTGATAAGGCTATATGCAACTTCAGAGCTTTCCTGTGCAATCACCGCTTATGAAGTTTCTGATAATTCCTGGAGGGAAGAAGCTGTTACATGGAATAATGCGCCGGATTTTGGAACATCCATAGTCACCACTCAAATCGGAACCGATATTAAATATTATGAATGGGATATTACAGAGTATGTTCAGAATAAGCTGGGCGATAGTATATCAATTGGATTTTATGATGAATCGGCAAGCGCTAAAGCGGTAATCTTTAGCAGTAAAGAAGGAGATTATGTTCCTGAATTAAAAGTAATTATGAACAGCTCTGAATATAATTATCCTCCGGTAACTCCTTCTCCATTATTTGCAAGTGCTTTATCGACGGAAGAAATCAAACTCAACTGGACTGATAATTCATCCAATGAAAATGGTTTTAAAATTGAAAAAAAGGAAGAAGGCGGAAGTTTCACGGAAATTGCGAATCTGAATCCAAATTTCACTTCCTTTATCGAATCAGGGCTTGAAAGTGCCACTACTTATATCTACCGGGTTATGGCATATAATGATGAAGGTAATTCAGACTATTCAAACGAAGCTTCCGTTACAACTTTTTCTGAAAATTTTGTTACTACAACCTATGATATAACTGAAGACGCGTATGTAAGAGGTGGAGAGTCATCTGATCTAAATTATGGTTCAGAGGAAAATCTTATTGTGAAAAGAGGGAATATTGATAACTTTTTCCGTAAAACTTTAATCAAAATTGATTTAAGTAATGAGAATCTGCAGGGGAAAACAATTGGGAAGTCAGTATTGAGACTTTATGCGAATAAAACAGAGGACTGTAACATTATAGCTTCCGGAATAGATGATAACTGGACAGAATCTGGCGTTACCTGGGCAACCGCTCCGGTTACAGGAAATGATATTTCAACCGCCGAAATAAGTGCAAAAAATACTTATTATGAATGGGATATCACCAACTACATTAAATCTCAGGTAAATCAGGACGGAATAGTATCCTTAATTCTGGAAGAACGCACCGGGGCAGGAGCAGATGTCTATTTCAATAGTAAAGAAGCAGCCGGAAATCACCCGGAGCTTGTAATAGGCATGGATGATTCTCAAAATTCGGTAGCGGCTTATAAAAATGAAATTTCACTCAATATTTATCCAAACCCGGCAAAAAGTGTATTGAATGTTGCAACAGCTGAGGGAAAAATTGATAAGCTTTCCATTTACAGCTTAACGGGTCAGTTGCTTTCTGTCCAATTTGATATCGAAAACCGGGCACGGTTTAACATTGAACATCTGGAAGAAGGTATTTACCTGCTGAGGGCAGAAGGTGATTTTGGAACTTATACGGTTAAGTTTATAAAAAATTAAAAGGCCAGGGGATGAGTTTATAAGAAAAACCGGCCCTAAATTACTGCCGGTTTTTATTTGGATGAAAAATTATTGAAGCTCAGATTCTTTAAAATGGATTTTAGTTTTAGATATAAATAAGTAAGACATACAATTTTCCTTACCAGAATTACATATCCGCTGTTATTCGCCCGATAATCGTACTTCTATTTCCATTGAATCTTCCTTTATCATCCAAACCGGAAACCTGATTTCGAGTCTTTTTAACCCTTCCATTCGAACATCGAGTTCCAGCGGTGGCGGATAAAGTGAAACAACAGACATGTTCATTCCGGGATGAGAAAGAATATCGATTTTTAATTTTTTACCGTCCTGAAATAAAACCGCGCCTCCTTTCCTTAATTCAATATCTGCGGTAGTCATTAATTGCCAGGTAATTAATTCCGTTTTATCTGAAATCTCGATTTGGTCGCGGATCAGAATGGAATTCGGACTGTCTTTGGTGAATTTACGTTTGGCGCTTTTCAGATTTTCACCATAAACGGCTGTTAAATCAAAACTGGCTTCAGGTTTTTCATCGTCAGCAAAGTCAATCAAGCTAGCTTGCCCCTCGTTAATAAATAGTTCATTGTTTACGCTGAGAGTGCTATGCCCGAAATTATTTTTAGTCAGTAATTTCCACCGATCACAATCCTGGCAAAAGCCCCATAAGTTAAATCCTGTTTTTTCCAGGGCATTATAACTTTGATTTCCCGGATCGATCACCCATCTCACGTCGTTTAACTCAAAAATAAACGATCCCGCATCCATATTACTATGACTGGTCGTGGCCCTTCCTCCTTTTCCTCCAAAATAATAATTATTCGGATCGCTATCTTTTCCCTTGAAGATCACAACAGGATTTGAGCCATTACCTTTCCAGACATTTGGTGTTTTTTCATCTGTTCTCTTCTGGTATTGTGAAAGCCAGGCCAGGCCGGCCCCTGTGATTCGTGATAATTTGCCCATTTCCCCGGCAGGAATTAAAAAACGTTCTTCTTCAAAAAAGGCGGCGTTTCCGGTTTTTGCAGCAAACCATGCCAGGGTAATATCGCCGTTGGGATTGCGTTTCTCGCCACAATCGGCAAAATTATAATACCTGCCCGATGGTGCAATGGACAATAGCCTGAAAACTGCACTTTCTTTAAATCCCGGGTAATCAGCCAATCCAAAATCAGTTCCAAAAGAACTTTCAAACATCGCTGCAGTTAATACTGAAAAGCTGGTACCATAATCCCAATAAGTTGAACCTTCCACATAAACACCGTCAGGCATATATTGCACCAGTGCAAATGGCATTCCTTCAAGCGAACGGTGAATCGTTTTTGCTGCCAGCTCGGGGTCTTTTTCTGCAATGGCAATAGATGCAGCAATCATCCCGGCATTACAAACCTGGTTCCAGTTGTTATGTCCAAATATTCTTTTCTCATTTGCTTCAGTGTAACTTGGTTTTATCCCCTTTTCAATAAGAGCTGATTTTGCTTTCTCAATGGTAGTGGATGGTAATTTCCCTGCTGTCCAATCCAATGCAAGTGCAACTGCCATTGACATTTCAGCTACATCGAGAAAATGGGAAGGATTCCAGTCGGAAAAATTACATACGGCAAGGACTTCATCGTTAATACGGTCTAAAACTTTTGGATCTTTTTCTACCAGGTAAACCATAGCCAGACAATCCATTCGCCTTAACATTTCCCTGGAAACCCCTAAAAGTCTTCTTCCAGTCATATGTCTTTGCAATAAAGGCATACTGAAAATATCATTTGCATTCAGTTTAATTGCCTCAAACATATTCTGCACTACCGGATCTGTTTTTAATTTTTGTTTTAAGGTTTTTTCGATACCTGAATTAAATACCAGGCGAGGTTGCGTCTTTCGCAGGTTTTTTTTCAGGTACTCAACAGAAACAGGATTATCCAATCCGGGAATTTTATCCTCTTTAAGGCCTGAATTTGAGACGGAAGAAGTTAAAATCCAGGTAAAAATAGAAATACTTACTAATGCAATTTTTGATTTCATATACAGAGTATGGTATTATAATATTGATTTAAAATGCATTGCTTTATTATGAAAGTTCCCTCTAAGTTTCCCGGAATGCCGGAATCTTAATTACTTTCCGCAATCTTTAATACTATTCCGGAAATCACCTCCAGTTAGGAAATCAAAAAAGATTAATGATATACTAAATGTATCGCAGAGTCCAGGTCATTTTTCATTTCTATAACCTTTTGAAAAGGATCATAAAGTTCTCCGGGGACCTTCAATGTCTCTATGGGCAAAATACCCTTGTAAGATTCCTCTTTCAGAATTTTTATTAAGCGGACATAATCTGTCCTCTGGCTTTTGGTTTTACCATCGGTAAATTCTTTTATCTGCCAGTTTACTGCATAGGGAATAAGGGTTTTGATATCCTCATAAATATCGTCTGAAGTAAAACTTCCAATATCTATAATGATGCCAACATTTTCAGAATCTAATCTTTCAAGGATATATAAACACTGATCGGCGGTTTGCAGCATATCCCCGTGATTTTGAATGCCCAGTTTGATATTATTCTTTTCTGCCACCGGAATGAGTTCCTTATAACATTCTATCATCCAGCCTGCCGGAACTTCCCAATTATTCTCATAGCCTTCCGGAATTTTACCCGCAAAAACCCTGAGTACGGGTGCACCCAGTTTGGAGGCTACTACAATCCATTCTTTTGCCAGTTCAACACCCTGTGCTCTGATTTCAGGATCGGGTGATGCGAAATTATTGCGAATTCCGGTTCCACTTATTACAATTCCTAATTCAGCTGCGCGGTTTTTAAATTTGTTCAGATATTCGTCTGATGGAGGCTCGGGATAAGTGGGAAAAAAATACCCAGTCGGGTCAATTGCTTTAATGTTTTTGTCACTGCACCAATCCAGAAGATTAAACAGCGTATAGACCTGGTTATTTTCCCTGCTTTCTCTCGCATATAAAAGGTCGCTGAATGAATAGGCATTCAGACCTGTAATTAATTCATTCTCATTCCCGGTACCTGAATTATCTTGTTCAGCAATCATATCACATGCCAGTAAAAATGCAGAGCTAAAAAAAATAATTATAAACTTACTTACTGCTGGTTTTCCTGAAAAGTATCTCATTTGGCTTTTATTTTTAATTATTATAAAAGTAATCATAAATCTTTAATTAGCCTTTAAAAGTAGACGATGAAAAAGCATACAGATAATATGAAAACTAAAAATCATTAAATTTGGGAAAGCGGATATTCAGGCTAAAATATTTCCAAAATAGTGTTTTTTTAAAAAGAAATATATCCTATATTTGCAGCCCGTTACCAAAAATAATGGCGAGGTTCCCGATAGCTATCGGGACAGCTGGTTAGAGCGTCCCGATTGATGATCGGGAAGGACAACCGGGTTCAAGTCGAAAGAAGAAAATATTGGCGAGGTTCCCGATAGCTATCGGGACAGGTGGTTAGAGCGTCCCGATTGATGATCGGGAAGGTCACGGGTTCCAGGCTGAGATGAAATAAAAATAATGGCGAGGTAGCTCAGGTGGTTAGAGCGCATGATTCATAATCATGAGGTCGCGTGTTCAAGTCACGCTCTCGCTACAGAAAGGGAAGTAAATTTTACTTCCCTTTTTTTTGTTTTGAAAAGGCCGGCGGTTCATCCCGATGACTATCGGGACGCTCTCGCTACTTTGATAGCCAACCACTTATACATTAATTCGTATGGGTGGTTTTTCTTTGGTGCTAGGTTTACTCACGGTTTTGTCTGGCTCTGACTAATCTCCATCAAAATAGAACAGAAATGTCTCAAAATCAAGCACAACAGTGTCAATGTATC
>CBDUPM010000144.1:0-6859 GCA_965369105.1 uncultured Bacteroidales bacterium
GAGTGAAAGGAACCTTCGAAGGCAATTTAAGCGACAGGTTGGAATCGGGATTAAAAAATACCTTAAAACGATACAATTCAATTCTGTTTTTGAAATCATTAGCAGTGGAAATGCCGAGGACATTTATAAAACTGCCCTTGAATATGGTTTCTACGATCATGCTCATTTTATCAATCGTTTCAATAAAATTTTAAATACCAGCCCGCAACAATTTATAAACAATCCGGATGAGTTTCTGCTCAAATATCTGGGAACCAGAGAGAAGGAGTAAAAATTCTGCCCTGATACTGCTTAATATTCTATTTCAATATCCGCTTACAACTATTGATAACATAGCTAAGAAATATTCACTAAGCTATAAAGCAGCAAATGATCTGTTTAGGCTTATGCAGGAAAAACAGGTGGTAGAGGAATTGACTGGACAAAGTCCTAACCGGCTTTTTATTTTTAAACCATATCTGGATATATTCTACGATTAAAAGAGTTCAGATATTCAACAATCTCCCCCTGTGGACTCGCGGGCCAGAATATAGGAGGGAACGCAACACGGTCCCCGCTAATAAAAAGCAGAGTGAGAGTGCATAGCGACCGCGTTTCGCCATAGCTTTAGCGGTGGCACAGAGCGATCACAAGAGCTCTGTTTTTTTGTTTTAATCAAAGCGAGAAATCGCTCTCACTCTCCAACTTTTTTTCATTTTAAACGATATTTCCCTAACCCATCACATTAATAAGTGTTATGGAAAGAAAAAATCAGCAATATTCTATCCCGGAAACACTAGTTACAAGCAAAATCCAATTCGCCCGCAATAAGAAAAAAAAGCTCGATTGAGATTTGGCGCAGCTATATGAAGTTAGATTTTTAGGTCTTGAAGACTTTTCCAGGAAATGAAATTTCCATTTGATGTTTTAAAATTGCTTTCTCCGCCATAAATGATATTCAGGTTTTCTGATTCTTCACCGGATATTTTCTGCCAGTATTTCAGATTTCCAAAGAAACTTTCGTTCATTGTCATCCCTGATTTTAACTCAAAAGGAACAGGGCCATCTGGATTATCTATTATTAAATCAATTTCCTGTTTTGTTTTATTTTGCCAATAATAAAATCTGTGATTTTCTCCTCTGTGTAATCTGTTCTTCACTAATTCTGTAATGATGAGGTTTTCGAAAAGTGCGCCTTTCGAATAATATGTTTTTACCTGCTCTGCAGAATTAATACCGAGTAGGGAACAAATCAGTCCTGTATCATAGAAATAGAGTTTTGGAGATTTTATAATTCTTTTGTTGAAGTTCTTGTAGTACGGCTGTAAATAATAGATAATGAAGCTTGCTTCGAGAATTGATAACCAGGATTTTGCAGTATTTGGAGATATGCCAGCATCTACAGCAAGCGAATTCAGATTAAGAATCTGACCTGCTCTTCCGGCACATAAATGAAGAAAATTTGTGAAAATGTTTAAATTTTCAATGTTTTTTATCTGTCGAACATCCCTATCAATATAAGTGCTGATATAAGAAGGGTAAAAATAATTGGATTCAATTTTTCTGTCGTACAATCCGGGATAGAATCCTTTGTGAATGCATTCCTCATAATTATCGAATACAATGTTTTCAGCTTTTAGTTCGGACATGCTAAATGGGAGCAATTTTAAAACTGCAGCTCTTCCGGCCAGGCTTTGAGTGATGTTCTGAAGCAATAAAAAATTCTGTGAGCCCGAAAGGACGAAATGAGCCCCCTTATTATTATCTACGATGCCCTGGATATAAGAGAATAATTCAGGTGCACGTTGCACTTCGTCGAGCACTGCGCCCTGAAGAAAGTTATTTAGAAAACCACGGGGATCGCTAGTTGCACTTTTCCTGATATCTATATCTTCTAAGCTGACATATGGGAGATCAGTATATATCGATTTTAGTAAAGTGGTTTTGCCACTCTGCCTTGGCCCGGTAAGTGTTATCACCGGGAATTGATTTCTTAGCTTGGTGATGATAGATGTTATTTCTCTGTTTATCATGATGTCAAATATAATGAATACTGGCCAAATAGTCAATCAGAATGCATAATTGTCCAAAATAATAATACCCAATCAATTCTGGTATTTATCTGGATCTTTAAAATAATTAACAACTTCTTTCAAATCCTTCATTAATTTGAAGTACGATATTTCGCTACTCCCCGATACTATAAACCCCGAGATATTTATCTCGGAGGTTTTTATTATATGGCCATGTCTGTTAAAGTTTTTGTTTTGTATTCGAGAACTAACGATAAACTTTATATCGGATTTACCTCAAATCTTTTAATGGATTAATCCATCACAATGAGAAAGGGAAAAAGGGTTGGAGTATAAAGTTTCGTTCCTGGATACTCATTCATGTGGAAGAATTTGATGCCAAATCCTTGGCTTTGCAAAGGGAAGAGGAGCTAAAAACCGGAAAGGGTAAGGAGCAAGTAGGCTTTTCCTTAGTAACGCCTCCCCTAGCGGATTCGCTATGAGGCAATACGAGCAACACTAACCCCGCTACAAAGGAAGGTCTGTCATTAGTTTAACGAGTTTTTTTATTTGGAGGACGAAAATACCGGGATTTTTATTTCATATTTTCCTGAGTGTGTAAAATGCAATGCCCCTCATATTATTGGAAATACAATTGTCTAATTCCACTTTTTCATTTGAGCTAACTTGTTTGTTGTACAATAAACTACCATTGAGATTGTAGATATTCAGATGCCATTCACCATCAGGAATCTTTAATACCTGATTCTCCTTAAGTATGATCACCCCCTGGGTCTTAAAATCCTCTTCTTCTCGTACGATAGAGATATTTGTTTCTTTTCCGGGAAGATTATCTGTATTGAGATTGAGTCCTGCTACTGTGCAAATAGCATCATCCAGAATATATTCTCTGCTCCACAGATAAGGGTTTAAAGGGGAATACTCCTTGATCACATTGATACTTACAGCTATCAGATCTGTAACTTCGGGCCTGGTGATTATACGGAATATAGTAGTGTCAACACCTCCTCCTATCGTTAAAGATTCTGTTTCTTTTTCTATAGCGAATCGTTGTTTGCTTGTTCCATCATCACTATGAATTGTGTAGAAAAATTCCTTGTCTGTATCTGTTTTGTTTTTAAGGTTGAACGCGATCTTGTAGCTGCTTTTATCTTCCTCAATTTTCACTCCAATATTGTGAGAGGGAGTAGAGTGAAAACGCTCATTGCTTGAGATCTGTTCGACAATATCAGGATAGATATAGTATAAAAATTTCTTATCTCCGTAGTAATCGAAATGTCCTCGCTGTTTCATAGCGTTCAGGTTGATGGTTTCCTGTGTGTCATTATCCTGAACTGTAAACATCATAAAGCCCATCATATTTCCCAGTTTGCGAGACTTATCCAACATAATCTGAAGATTCGCACCACCTTCATGATTGGCGTAATTTGCAGCAGCAACACTTCCCGGATCAGCATTCAGATCATAAGAAACTCCCGTTTCTCCAATAAACCATCCCCGTTTGTCATTTACACTCAAAGCACGACGATTCACAATTCTGCTGAAATATGTATCTTCCTCCAATAATGCATCTGTGGATATATATAAATTGAAACCTAACATATCGAAATTGGCGAAAACATTGCCAGGCGAGGCATCCAATGCTTCAATGGAGTTATAAATGCCATTAACATTATCTATGGCATCTCCAGTGTGGGCTACCAGCTTCCCATGTGCGTATGTGTTATGAATTGCATCGGCAGCATCATTCATAAAACTTTCTATTCCACCAGCCCCGATTGTTGCAAACCAATCAATATACTTCGAAGAAATATTGAGTTCGTGAAAGAGCAGATATCCAATAAGATATTTACTGCCAAGGCTGATTTCGTCAATTGTTTTAATCAGATTTCGAATACTCCCGCTATTGCTAACATCGTTTATCGCCCTGTTGAATGAAGCACTTGAATTTTCAGGCAGATCTCCGGAAATTGTAGATTCCGGATCTTTTGGGGAGAGCTGAACGAAATAGTACATTGCTTTGTTTGGATCTCCACCATCAGGATGTGCTGCATTCCATTCCTCTATCCATTTAATAAGATTTTTATAGTTAGAGGAGGCATTCCAATCATTCTCGTCCGGACTTCCATAGAGCCGGATGGCATTTACTCCAATTTCATGTAGTTCACCAAGTGCTTTTTTAACCGTACTTTCGGCACTGATGCCCTTATTATAAGTGAATTCTGTCTTTTTTGACCATGATTGTCCGTTAAGAAAAAAAGGAATTCCATCCCGAAATATGCCATCGCCGGTCGTAGACCATGTATAATCTGACTGTGCAAATAAGAAGCTAAATTGATGATATAAAATAATCAATATTATTATTGTTCTTTTCATTTATCTATTCTCATGCTTGCTTCTCCCAAAGATAAAAACTAATTGGTATTTTATCATCATGGACGAAACATTGCCTGCTAAAATTCTTCAGCTATATTGTGGAAAGAAGCAATTCCTTTCAAAAAAAACCGTAGTTTGACATTTCAAACATATTCTACTTTAAAACAGAGCGATCACATGATCACTGTCTATTCGTATTGAACAGACTGACATATCTCTCAAAAACTCCTCTCACACTTTTTTTCTTTCCTTGGTATAATCATGTTCATAATACCAAAGGATGTCACTAATTTTCATCCAATTCTTAGATGTAAGGTTTTTTTATTGTCAGTAAAGTTGTTAATTATTAGATAATTACCTAACTTGTTTAATCCTTGCTATGGGAATAAACTAATAGATTCAATTGGAATGATCTTTTTGGCGAATAAACTTAAACGCATGAACTTTCCCCATTTAAGTTTCACCAGATTGTTCTTGAATGCTTACAGAATGATCTTTTTCCTTGCATTTATTGTTCCCTCAAATTTAGCCTATGCACGAATAATAAAAATTCCTGAGCATTATAATATTATCCAGGAGGCGATTGATAAAGCCCTGAACGGCGATACCATCCTTATAAAAAGGGGAAGATATTTCGAAAGTATCAATTTCATGGGCAAAGCAATAACTGTTGGCAGTTACTACCTTGTGGACGGAGATACAAGCCATATATCAAAAACAATCATTGATGGCAGCCGTTCCGGCGACAATGATACGTATTCAACTGTTTATATGAATTCCGGAGAAGACAGCTTATCTGTACTCAAGGGGCTCACCATTACCGGGGGAAGAGGAAGCCTGGTATACGTTGGTGATGCCGCGCATTGGGGAGGGGGAGGAATCCTGGTTTTTGGTTGTGGCGCTAAGATAGAATCCAACATTATTGAAGGGAATACACTGAGCTACGGACTCTCAGTGAATACAGGTGCGGGTATAATGGCGGTGGTCGGAAATGGATATAATTTCATACTCAGAAACAATATAATAAGAGATAACATAATCCGATCCATACACCAGGCGGATGCAGCCGGACTTTTATTGGCCGGGAATCATGATTCCTATGTACTGATCGAGAAAAATCTGATCATACGAAACAGCGCCAGGTCCTCAGGCCCGAATTCTGCCCATGGAGGAGGTCTTTCCATATTCTGCAATATTCCTTTCAGGAACAAAATAATTGTCCGTAAAAACACAATAGCCTATAATGATGCAGATTCAAATCCGGGATCTAATAACCTGAGAGCTTATGGCGGAGGGATAAATGTTATTTACATTGAAATTAATCCTGATTTTCCTGGAAAGGAAATCCCAATTATAATTTCTGATAATGAGGTGCATGATAATATTTCCGGAGAAAAGGGAGGCGGTCTTTCTTTCTTCAGGGTAAATACAAAATTTATTACCTGGCCCGACTGTCCGTCAGCTCTCGTGATCAACAACCGCATTACCAACAACATGGCGATAAATGGTGCCGGTATATCAAATGTTAACGCCTCAATAGTTCTGATAAACAATAGCTTTAATAATATCTCATTACGGGATTCTGCCGATGAAATATTTAACCGGGATGTCACTTATCAGTTTATTAATTCAGGGATTATCAACCTTTTTGGAAATGATATACCCGGTGAACGAAAAAATGAAAAGAATGTATATTATGATGACTTTCCAAAGGTCCATACAATTTCGCATGCATGGAGAGTATCCGAATATAGTGATGAAGGCATCAAATTCAGGCTAATTCCACCTTTATGGAGAAGGTGGTGGGCTATTTTAACCTACCTTATATTATTGTTGACAGGGCTGCTTTTATACAGGAGATATCTCATTAATAGAATAAGCCTGAGGCTTTCCCTGGAGAACGAAAGAAAGGTGGTTGAAAATATGAGGGAAATCGACAAAATGAAATCGAGATTTTTCGCCAATATTTCCCATGAATTCAGGACCCCTCTTTCGCTTATTTACGGACCGGTAAACGACGTTATCCAAAAAGAAAAAATCTCTGAAAAAAGCCAAAAAAATCTACAGTATGTAAAAGGAAGCGTGGAAAGCCTGCAGCTGTTGGTTAACCAGCTGCTGGACTTGTCAAAGCTCGAAAGTGGTACGGTAAAATTAGAGGTCAGCCAGGGCAATTTAGAAGAATTTATAAACAGAATACTGGGCTCTTTTCTTTCCCTGGCAGAGAGTAAAAAGATTGATTTCCGGTATAATATGAATGCAAATATTGATGATGCATTTTTCGATAGAGATAAACTGGAAAAGATTTTGAATAACCTGCTTTCCAATGCCTTTAAATTTACTCCGGAAGAGGGTGAAGTTATATTTAAACTTTCCTGCTCAAAACCTGATAAACCAGGTTTCAATCAATATATTGAATTGATGGTTTCTGATACCGGTCCGGGTATGAGCAGGGAGGAGTCTGACCGGATTTT
>CBDUPM010000145.1:0-6800 GCA_965369105.1 uncultured Bacteroidales bacterium
ATGTCCCGTCTATCAGTAAAACCGCTTCATTACTATTGGAGGGTATACGTAAAATATCCCTTTGCGGTTCCATATTATTAAGAAAATACCATAGAAATTCTCGGAAAGAATGGATGTTTATAAATTCATCCACTACGAGAAACAGATTTTGAGACTTTAAATCCGTGAGCTCTTGCAGTTTACTGAATAAAGTATTAATCCTGAATTTTTTATCTTTTGACACAGCCAATAGCATGATCCGTTTCTTATTATCGGAATAAATATTCCGGCTTTGAACAATTCCCGGAATCTGGCTTAAGGAAATCCTGTTTTCAGGTAATTTATCGCCTAAAATATTTTTCGCAGCAATTTTCTCTTCTTCAAAAGCATCCGTAAGATCAATTCCAAGTTTTGAACCATAACCCGTCATATTGGCCGAATGATCTAATACATCAAGGGGACCTTCTGATAAAATAAAACAAGAACTCAGGTCTGATTGAATCAGTTTCCCGAAAACTTCATTTAGATTATGAATATCAATTTCCCTGTCGCAGACAATTAAAACTTTATTAAACATCATTTGTCCTGCTCCCCACAATGCATTCATTATTTTTTTGGCCTGACCCGGGTATGTTTTGTTTATGCTTACAATGGTGAGATTATGCGCCACTCCAAATTCAGGTATGTACATATCTGTGATCTCCGGTGCAATGGCCAGTTGAATGGGCTTTAAGAAAATCCTTTCTGTAACTTTTGCGATCCATGCATCTTCCTGTGGTGGAATTCCAACCAGGGTTGCCGGGTAAACCGCATTTTTCCTGTGAGTAATGCAGGTAATATGAAATAAAGGATAATAATCTTCCAGGGAATAAAAACCCGTATGATCCCCAAAAGGACCTTCTATTACTTTGTCTTCTGCAGGATCCACATAGCCTTCCAATATTATTTCACTTTCCGCCGGAACCAGAATGTCCTGGGTCAGGCATTTGACCATAGCAACGGATTTATTTCTCAGGAAACCGGCAAGTAATAGTTCATCAATATTCTCGGGAAGAGGTGCAGTGGCGCTATATGAAATTGCCGGGTCTCCCCCTAAAGCAACTGCCACCGGCATTCTTTTACCCAGCTTTTTATATTTTTCATAATGATTTGCACCGGTTTTGTGCCTGTGCCAATGCATTCCGGTGGTATTTTTATTAAATACCTGCATTCTGTACATTCCTACATTTCTTTCCCCGGATTCCGGGTCTACGGTAAATACAAGGGGCAGGGTTATAAATTTCCCTCCATCGTGAGGCCATGTTTTCAGAATTGGAAGTATATCCAGATCCGGATCATTATGCACGATCTCCTGGCATTCTGCTTTTCCTTTATGCCGGGAGGGAAAGAACCGGGATATTTTAGCCAGACTGGGTAAAACAGCCAGTTTCTCAAAAAAACTCTTCCTCGGCTCTTTCAGCTCAGCAAAAAGCTGATCAAGCTTTGATTCTATTTCTTCAATAGATTTAACACTTAATGCCAGGGCCATCCGGTTATCAGAACCCATGGAATTTATCAGTACCGGGAAGTCAGTTCCGGTTTGCTCAAAGAATAAAGCTTTTCCTCCCTTCTCCGATTTTGAAAACCGGTCACATATCTCCGGAATCTCAAGTACCGGGCTGACAAATTTTTGTACTCTAATCAGCTCTCCGTTATCTTCCAGCTTTTGTACAAAATGATTTAGACTTCGGTAGGCCATAAAATGAATTTTCCGCTAAGATAGCGGAAAATCATAAATAGAAACAATGTTCGTTTTTAATAAATACAGAAACTGTGGCGGGAGATTACTTACTTCCCATGGCAATTTTCTCTAACATTTCTGTGGTAACTGATTTGGGTCTTTCCAGAGGATAACCCAGTGCCCTGTCCCAGACAATATTAGCACATATTCCAATTGCCCTGCCTATTCCGAAAAGGACCGTATAGAAATCATATTCCCTGACTCCGTAATGCCATTGAATAATCCCTGACTGGGCATCTACATTCGGCCATGGATTCTTAGCTTTCCCTTGTTCAAGTAAAATACCGGGTACTACCTTGTAAAGGAGATCGGTATATTTGAACAGCAGATCATCTTTAAGATGGGTAAGTGAAAATTCCCTTTGTAATTCATATCTTGGATCCGTTTTCCTCAGCACTGCATGGCCGTATCCGGGAATTACCTGTCCGGAATTAAGGGTGTCCCATACAAATTGTTTCATTTCATCTTCTGTCGGAATTTTCCCATCCATTCTTTCAACAAGATCCTGCAGCCAGAGGAGTACCTCTTGATTTGCAAGGCCGTGCAAAGGACCTGCCAGACCGTTTATCATGGCAGAGATTGAGAGGTAAATATCAGATAAAGTACTTGCCACAAGATGTCCTGTATGAGCGCTTACATTCCCACTTTCATGATCAGCGTGTATTATAAAATTCATCCGCGTAACGTCATCATAAGGTTTACCAATACCCATCATATGGGCAAAGTTTGCTCCCATATCAAGGCCGGGTCTGGACTGAATTCTCTGACCCTCCTTATATAACTTTCGATATATATAGGCTCCAATTTCCGGAAGCTTAGCCAGCAGATTCAGCATATCTTCATAGGTAGGATCCCAATAGTCCAGCTTATTCAGTCCGGCGTGATACTTTTTCGCAAAGAAAGATTCCCGGTTCAGGGTGAGGATGGCGGTGGAAAAAATGGCCATTGGATGGCTTGCACTCGGAAAAGCATCAATTACTTCATAAACATACCTGGGAAGAATTCGTCTTTTATTCATTTCATCAGCCACATCACTGACGGCATTCTCATCCGGCATATCCCCTGTGAGCAGCAAATAAATCAGGCCTTCTACATAAGGCATTTCAGCGTCCTTTGGTTTGGGAAGCAATTTAAATACCTCTTTTAGGGTATATCCCCTGTAACGTATACCCTCTTTTGGGTCCAGGTATGAAATGTCTGTAACCAAAGATTTTATTCCCCTCATCCCACCAATGATCTGACTTATTTTAACTTCAGATACAACGGTATCTCCATATTCCTTTAACAGCTTTTCAGTTCTGGGTCTCCATGCAAGGATTTTATCATGTAAAGTTTGTTTGAGTGGTGCAGACATAGGTTATTAGAATTATTAGGTTAATGAAATTGGCCTTAAGTTTTATAAAAATATAAAAAATTATTGACAATAATACATATTTCAATACATCAATAAGTGTTATTTACATAACAATCCCGTTTTCTATTTAGTTGATCATTAAATATTTAAAAACTTATTCTCATTAATAATTCAAAAAAACAAAGCATTAAATGATAAATATTGTTTTGCCGGAATATTAAATACTGCACACAAATGCCAGATATATACTGTTTAAATATCATTGTTCATGCAATAACATCAGCGCAATCATAATATTAAGAAGGTAAAAATAATCTTGTGAATCCGGAATAGAATTAATCCTGATTTCTAAGAAGCATAATGCAGATGAAGTAAGATAAGGAATTCCGGAATTACCTGAAAGAAATTGAATTTCCCTAAAATTCCAGGAAAAAGGGTAAAAAAAAAGGTGTCACAATAATGACACCTTATCTTATAAAAGATTTATCCTTATTTATCAAAACCATAAATAGCCATATCACCCAGTTCTTCTTCTATCCTGAGGAGCTGATTATATTTTGCAATCCTGTCTGAACGACTTAAAGATCCTGTTTTAATCTGACCTGAATTAGTAGCTACAGCGATATCTGCAATAGTAGAATCTTCCGTTTCTCCTGAGCGGTGAGAAGTAACTGAAGTAAAGCCAGCCCGGTGGGCCATTTCAATTGCATCCAGGGTCTCTGTTAAGGTTCCAATCTGGTTCACTTTAATTAATATGGAGTTGGCGCAATTCAGTTCAATACCTTTTTTAAGATACTCAACATTGGTAACGAACAGATCATCACCCACAAGTTGGCATTTATCTCCAATCATTTTTGCAGAGATAACCCATCCGTCCCAATCGGCTTCATCCATGCCGTCTTCGATGGAGTCGATTGGATATTTGCTGATAAGTTCAGCCAGGTATTCTGCCTGTTGCTGTGAGTTTCTTTTTACTCCTGTACTGCCTTCAAATTTGGTATAATCGTAAACACCATTGGAATAAAATTCTGAAGCGGCGCAATCCAGTGCGATAGATACCTGTCCACCTTCTGATTTACGTCCGGGCTTATAACCAGCCGATTTAATGGCCTTAATAATGGAGTCGAGGGCATCTTCGGTTCCTTCCAATTCAGGGGCAAAACCACCTTCATCTCCTACTGCCGTGCTCAGATTTCTGTCCTTCAGAACTTTTTTCAAAGAATGGAATATTTCGGCACCCATTCTGAGAGCTTCACGAAATGATTTTGCGCCCACGGGACGAATCATAAATTCCTGGAAAGCAATCGGAGCATCTGAATGCGAGCCGCCATTAATGATATTCATCATCGGAACCGGAAGTGTTTTAGCATTTGCGCCTCCAATGTAGCGGTATAGAGGAAGATCGTGATAGGCTGCAGCAGCTTTTGCGACTGCCAGTGATACTCCGAGCATTGCATTAGCACCCAGTTTGGATTTGGTTTTTGTACCATCCAGTTTAATCATTTTTTTGTCAATGGCTACCTGGTCAAAGGCATCCATTCCTAAAAGTTCTTTAGCGATTATGTCATTTACATTATCAACGGCTTTAAGTACACCTTTTCCTAAATAACGTGACTTGTCACCGTCTCTTAATTCCAATGCTTCATTTTCTCCTGTAGAGGCTCCTGATGGCACGGCTGCCCGACCCATATCTCCGGTTGAAAGTGTAACTTCCACTTCAATAGTAGGGTTTCCCCTTGAGTCCAGAATTTCTCTTGCATGAACATCAACTATTTGTCCCATAGTAATTTAAAATTTTATTAATGAATAATAATTTGCTTTTGATTAAAAAAAAAAGGATAAAGTTAAAAATAAGCTTTATCCTTCGATTAGAGTTTATTGAGATATTAATTTATCTTTAAGATTCTACTTCTCTTCCTCCTTTTTATCATCCGTTTCCTCTTTTGCTTCTGGCTCTTCCTTTGGCTCTTCAGCTTTCGCTTCCGGTTCTTCTGTCACTTTTTCCTCTGAGCCCGGCTCTTCGGTTTTCACCTCTTCAACAGTTTCTTCAGCAGTAACTTCCGTTTCTGCTTTTTCCACAAGCTCTTCTGTTTTTGTTTCTTCAACTACCTCAGCATCTGTAACAGTTTCATCCACAACCGCTTCTGCACTTTCCTCGACAGCCGTTTCTGCTGCTTTCGTTTCTTCCGCTTTAGCGCTTCCCCCGCCGCCTCTGCGACGACGTTTTGAAGTTGACTTGGAAGGTTTTTGTGAAATCATGTTTTCGTTATAATCAACGAGTTCAATAATTGCCAGTTCAGCGTTATCACCGGGGCGGTTTCCTATTTTCAGGATACGTGTATAGCCACCGGGCCTGTCGGCAATTTTGGGTGATATTTCTCTGAATAATTCCGTAACTGCATTTTTATCTTTCAGATAGCTGAATACGACCCTTCTTGAATGCGTGGTATCATCTTTCGCTTTTGTAAGCAAAGGTTCAACGTAAGATCTCAAAGCCTTTGCTTTCGCTGTTGTTGTTGAAATCCTTTTCTTTAATATTAGAGAGGTAGCCATATTCGAAAGCATTGCCTTTCTATGTGCAGGTTTTCTGCCTAAATGATTGAAGCTCTTCCTGTGTCTCATTTTATCTTATTCCTTGTCTAATTTAAACTTTGTAATATCCATCCCGAAATTCAGGTTCATTGTGGTAAGTAACTCTTCAAGTTCTGTTAAAGATTTTTTACCAAAGTTTCTGAATTTCAGAAGATCGTTTTTATTGAATTTAACCAGATCCCCTAATGTATCAACCTCAGCGGCTTTCAAACAGTTTAATGCTCTTACAGAAAGATCCATATCGACCAATTTAGTCTTCAGAAGTTGCCTCATATGCAGAACTTCTTCATCAAATTCTTCATTTGCGAATTTCTCATCAGAATCGAGTGTGATTTTTTCATCTGAGAAAAGCATGAAATGATATATCAGAATCTTTGCTGCTTCCTTAAGGGCTTCTTTAGGATGAATGGAACCATCTGTTTCAATTTCCATGATGAGTTTTTCATAGTCAGTCTTTTGCTCAACACGGTAATTTTCCACAGAATAC
Organism: uncultured Bacteroidales bacterium; assembly: GCA_965369105.1. Lineage (GTDB taxonomy): Bacteria > Bacteroidota > Bacteroidia > Bacteroidales > JAGLSB01. The sequence goes on from CBDUPM010000145.1 coordinate 6,193, forward strand.
TTTACATTTTTAATGGGTGTAAAGATAGAGTCGATGGAAACCAGTCCGAACTCTGGATCTAATGGTTTATTTTCATCAGCAGGAACATATCCCCTGCCTTTATTAACAGAGATTTCCATTTGAAGCTTCACATCCGCCTCCATTTTGCAAATAAGGAGATCAGGGTTCAGCACTTTAAAACTACTGAGAAATTTCTGAAGATCACCGGCTTTAAATTCTTCCTGCCCATTTAAGGTGATCATTATTTTCTCGTCGTTCACATCTTCAATCTGCTTCTTAAAACGGATCTGCTTAAGGTTCAGGATGATTTGAGTAACATCTTCGATTACTCCCGTGATAGTAGAAAACTCATGTTCTACGCCTTCAATTTTTATGTTTGTAATTGCATACCCCTCGAGGGAAGCCAATAGTATTCTACGCAGGGAATTTCCTACTGTAATACCATAACCTGGTTCGAGTGGACGAAATTCAAACTTACCATAATGATCGTCGGCTTCGAGCATTATAACCTTATCCGGTTTTTGAAAAGCTAAAATTGCCATAAATAAATTCTTATTTTATTTTGAATATAATTCTACAATAAGCTGCTCCTTGATAGTTTCCGGAAT
>CBDUPM010000146.1:0-6791 GCA_965369105.1 uncultured Bacteroidales bacterium
TCCGGAAGAAATCGTGGATGATGAGGTGATAGGAGAAAGTAAAAAACGTGAATACTATTCAAAAGCAAAACAAAACAGGAAACTTTACCGGGATCCCGATAATTCTGTATTTGGAGGTGTGGCAGCCGGTATCAGTGCTTATTTTGGCGTGGATATGCTTTTAATCAGGATTCTTTTTGTGGTATTTATTCTTGCAGGTTTCGGTTTTCCCCTGGTATTATACCTGGTACTTTGGGTAGCTATTCCGAAAGCTGAAACTCCTGCTGAAAAACTGGAAATGCACGGAGAGAAAGTGAATGTCTCCAATCTTGAAAAAAAAGTCAAAGAGGAGTATGAAGAAGTAAAAGAAAATCTTAAAAAAGCAAGGAATGCAAAAAGGACAGAAGATGCATTCTCTGAAATTTTCAGAGTGCTGGGGGTTATTATTATTGACTTTTTCAAGATTATCCTTGGAATCATTGCTGTTGGATTTGTAATCGCAGGTATAAGCCTGATATTAAGTCTGCTGGGAGTTGCGTTTTTTGGTGCAGGAATGGGTTCATGGGGCTTATTTCATTTATGGGATACGGAAATTCAGCATTATATTGTACCCTTCGTAGATCCGGTAAATCTGACCTTGTTTGGTATTGCCGGAATTCTTGTGGTACTGATCCCGGTCCTTTCCATAATCTATGGCTTATTTAAGGCAATTTTCCGCTTTAAGGCCAAAGATAAGGTTCTGGGAATGGCTGCTTTTACTCTATGGATTATAGCATTGGTTACTGTAGTATCCGTGGGTGTTTCAGAAGTAAAAAACTACAAATATGATGAAGAGGTATTAAGCTCGGTTCAACTGACTGATTTAAACAGCGACACACTCTATATTATGATGTCGGATTACGATGAGGATATCGAAGACAGAGAGTATTTCAATTTCAATGATCAAAGATATTTTATCAGCAGCAATGAAAATGTTTACGGTGAAATCCAGATTGATCTCAGGGAATCGGAAACTGAATTTTTTGAACTGGAAATTGAAAGAGGAGCAAAAGGAAAAGATTATGATGATGCCATTGAATTTGCAGAAAATATAATTTACGACTATAAAATTGAAAATAATGTACTGAACCTGAGTCCTTATTTTAATTCGGAATATATGAGTAAATGGAGATTCCAGACCGTTGAGGCTACCATTTATGTACCTGAAGGGAAAGCCATTATTTTTGAAAATAAACTGTCAAGGTATATCGATTATGTAAGGTCGGAGCCCTATGCTTCCAGCAGAAAAATGGCGGATAAGGTCTGGTTTATGCAAGATGGAAAATTCAGAAGATAAACCGTATTTTACCAAAAAACACAGGCTGTCTCATTTTTGGGACAGCCTTTTATTCAAAAAAAAAAGACAATCAACCCACAGGCTGATTGTCCTTTAATATAGTCTTCGGAAATATCCTTAAATTTCTTTGTTCTTTCTTTTCTTCCTTATAAAATATCCTACACCGGCTGCAGCAAGAACAGTAAGTAAACCGCCATCCAATGGAACTCCTACAGCTGGGGTAATAGCCGCTGATACAGAAAGGTTAACCAGAACTAATCCTGACAGACTTAAAACAACTAATTTTGATACTCTGTTTTTCATATTTATTCAGTTACTCCGTTTTTCTTTTTCTTCCTGGAAACATAATAGGTAACACCTGCAGCACCCAAAATGGTTAGTAATCCACCATCGAGAGGAGCGCCAACTGCACCTTTCCTGTTTTTCCCTTTTTTACCTTCCCAACCATTCTTTTTTTCTTTTTTCCATTCTTTTAATTGCTTTTTCTGATCTTTGGTAAGGGAATCATCAAGAGCACTTGCGGAAAAAGAAAAAGCACATAAGAAAAGGGTTGCAAAAGCCAGAATCTTCAAGTTTTTCATAATATTTTTATTGATTTCAAAATATGTATCAGCCTATAACACAAATTTAATTCATTGAAACAAGCAGAAAAAACTTTTAGTCAACGCATTTTTAATATTTATCAAGAATTTGATACAATTGAACCCGAATGTCAAAATTCAGTGGAATATTTAACAGTTTTTTAATGCATTTTCTTAGTCGTTCAAAATTAAAACATGATTCCCAGACTGATCAAATGCATATTTGCCCTTGAATCAAAATCAAAGGTATTTCCTCCAACCGTTAAACTTTCCTGGAACTTCCGTAAACTGCCCTCATACCTGTAATCCAGGGTCAGGAACTTCAGGATATCGACTCCCAGACCCGCCTGGTAACCAAGGGTAGCTGTTGTCGACAATGATTCCAATTCCGGAATAATTTCCCCTATCTCGTTATTCTCCGAAAGGGTAACAGAAGCAACAGGTCCGGCGTTAAACCTTAGCGGACCAACTTTTACACCCAGAAGTACCGGTAAATCCACTTTGGCAAACTTGACTTCCTTTGCATATTCAATGACAGGTCCTCCTCCATCAGGGATCTCTTCAATCAATACTTTTCCGCCTGAGGTACTAAAATAAAGTTCAGGCTGCAGGAATAAATTAAAAATCTTTACCCGGGTCATTAACCCAAAATGAAAGCTTCGAAAGGATTCATCCTCCATCAAATTGAATTGAGATACGGTACCATCAATATTTTTTATATCATCAAATTTTAACTTTGAATAATTAACTCCCCCCTTTATACCGTAATTAAAAAACTGGGCGTTTGAAAGTCCCGTGGTTACAATCAAAGCAAAAGCCATTAATAAATACTTTTTCATATCAATCGAATTTTGGTTTGATGCTAAAGTAACGAAAAACATGCCAGAAAAATCAATTCTTTTTTAACAGCCCGTTTTTCACATCAGACATTCTTTTTACCTTCGTAAAATGAAAAAGCTTTTTTCCCTGATCATCCTTGTTTATATTTTTTCTGATGGGGGTGCCCAGCCTGCCAACTGGTGGGAGGAAAAACATAACTGGGACGGAGTATCTTCATGGATGAAGTATATTACTTATAGCCCCTCCTATATGGGTCCCAATGCCCTGCCGGTTCCGGATGTCAGTAAGGGGATGTTTGAAGAAAACTTTTACCTGGGACTGGGATCGGTTTATCATCATTCAAAGGGAGATCAGACTTTTAATTTCTTATCAGAATTCAACCTCCCGGTTGCCAGCGGAAAAGCCGGTATTCTCATCTCCTATATGCCCGTGGAGTTTTATGAAACGGATACACTCACCCGTGATATAAGGGCGGGAATCGACTATGAAACAGATGGTTACAGCCTGGGTGATTTTTATTTAAGCACTTATCTGCAGCTGGTAAAGGATCATGATAAATTACCGGATATGATGTTGACGATAAACCTGAAAACCGCATCGGGAACCAATCTCAGGAATGCCAGGAATACGGATGCTCCGGGATACTGGTTCGATTTCTCGGCAGGAAAAAAGATTTCCATTTCCAATAAAAGAATAGAATATTTAAGGCCTTATGGGATGGCGGGTTTCTATGTTTATCAGACCAATTGTTTTAAATATACCCAGAATGATGCCTTTTTATTTGGGGCAGGGGCAGAAATTGGTTTTGAAAAATTCCGTCTTGACACTGAAGTTGGTGGATATCTGGGTTATTTTGACCTGGGTGATCAGCCGGTCGTTTATCGATTGGAATACAGATCTCTCAGAGAAGGGGTAATGGATTATCGTATATTCTTCCAGACGGGGATACAAGATTTCCCTTTTACCAGTTTTGGATTTTCTACTTTAATAAATTACAAAAAGCCTGATTGGCTGGGCGGCAGGGTAGTTGAATAAATATTTTTAGAGGTATTGGATTCTATTGAGGATTCAGGTTTTCTTCGGATAACAATGTGTTTTTGGGAATTCCACGGTCGACGGTCGACCGTCCACTGCTGGTGGTCCTTAGCTGACGGTAAACCTTATTTTCCTCTGTGAATCTCCATGCTCTCTGTGTCTCAGTGGTGTTTTTTTTATGCAGACAGGTAAATTGATTGCCCCGGATAGAATTATAAATAAAAATCTGGGTGATCCGTGAAAAGAATCTGCCCTGAACAGCCAGAAAATTTTATATATTAATTTATAATATTTGCCTTTATCTTTACTGATCCAGCAAGGTTTCTTCAAACAATTTATAGATCCTTTTATACTCATCCAGCCAGGAGGTCCATTCTTTAAATCCATGCGGTTCCAAAGGATAAACCGCAAGTTCCCAATTGTCTTTCTGAAGTTCAATCAATCGCTGGCTGAGTCTTACAACATCCTGAAAATGAACATTGTCATCTTCCATTCCATGACACATCAGAAGATGATCCTGTAGTCCGTTTGCAAAATAAATAGGTGAACTCCTGCGGTATGAAACAGAATCATTAAAGGGAGTGTTAAGAATATTGGAGGTGTATCCATGGTTATAATGCGCCCAATCGGTAACAGGTCTTAAAGCGGCCCCGGCTTTAAATGTTCCCTGCGCGGTAAACTGAGCCATGATGGAAATAAAACCTCCATAAGAACCACCGTAAATTCCTAATTTTTGAGGATAGATTCCATGACTCTCAACCAGGTATTTTGCCCCATCCACATTATCACTCAGATCTTTTCCTCCCATATGCCTGTAAATACCTGTTCGCCAATCGCGGCCATAGCCCGCACTACCCCTGTAATCCATATCCAGAACCGTATAGCCATTATCGACCAGGAAATTATGAAACATAAATTCCCTGTAATAATTACTCCACCATTTATGTGCATTTTGAAGATATCCGGCCCCGTGAACGAATACAACAGCGGCTCCGTTTTTGGTTTTTTCATCGGGCAGATATAACCTGGCCGGAACTTTTTCTCCATCCCTTGCAGTAACATGGATGAATTCCGGAACCCTCCAGGGATATGCCAAAAATTCACCTGAATAGGAATCTGTAATTTTTTCCATGCTGCCCCAGGAGTCCGATTCAGAATTATATCTTCTCATGTAAAGTTCCCAGGGTGTATTTGCATTGGAATAACGAATTACCATCATTTTTTCATCAGGTGACAGGCTTACATCATGGTTTCCGGCTTCAATGCTGATTTGTTCAGCTTTTCCTCCCTTTACATCCAGGCGGTAAAAATGTCTTTCTCCCGGATCTTTCATATTGGAGGTAAAATAGAAGTGTTGCTTATCTTTTGAAAGAATTGGATTATAAATCTCGTACTTCCCCTTTGTAATAGCCTTTTTCTTATCCTTTTCAACATCATAGCTGTAGAGATGAGAATACCCACTTTCCTCCGATTGAAAATAAATAGTTTTATTATCATCCAGCCAGGCCAGTGTTCCTGAGGAGGTCGACCATCCCATACCGGGGCCGGCTATCCAGGCTTCATCGTGTTGCCAGTCAAGATTTTTAAGCACACCTGTTTCCAGGTCAACCAGGGCAATCCACCTGTCTTTATTGTCAGTGGACCGGATATTCACAATTAATTTGTCCTTTTCCGGTGACCATGTTGGAGAACTGATATAATATGACTTGTTGTTTTCAAGCTGAACTTTTTTTTGGTCTTCTCCGTATTCGTATTCCTCCTTTATTCCCGGTAGCTTTGAAGCATCAGCATAATAAAAAGTATCCCGGACCAGATCCAAAATGACAAGTTTCATTTCACCATATGAATATCCCACCTTCGATCTAACCTGTCTTGTTTTCGTAAATCCACTTTCAGTAACATATTGAGGCATTTCTGTGGATTTTCCTTTTTCATTCCGGTTAAATTCAAGGAATGAAACAAAGCGTTCATCCCCACTGATTCCAAAATCAGATATGCGATTGTTAGTATAGGCATATTCCATTCCAGGATCATCCTTTAATTCCTCTCTTTCCTGTTTTCTTTTATTTTCCTGTTCATTTCGCAGCTTTAAAATATCAAACATAGCCATCTGGTCTTTATATAACCATTCTTCCTGATCATTGGACCAGTTTTTCTTTTCAAAATCTTTTTTACTTTCCTTAACAATATTTGTAATTTTCCGGATGGTGGACTTTTCCGGGCTATATTTGAAAAGGTTATTTTCCTGGAGGAAAAATATGGCATCCTCATTTTTGGAATAAAAGGGACCGGATATTTCCTCACTTAAATCCAATAACAGAGTATTTTCCCGGCTTAATTTATCCAACAAATACAAATTTCCGTTCCGGGTATATAGCACCCGGGTTCGATTTTTATTCTCTGTTTTATCAAAGCGGGGGAGAAAATCTTTTTTTTCTTCTGTACTTAGCTTTATAATTTCAGATTTTTCAATTGAGAATTTATAGTCTGCCGGCAAAATATCCTTTTCCGGGTTCCAGCTGAAATATACATTTTCCCCATAAATTCCCCAACGAACACGGTCAGGTGGAGTACCCATCCATTCGCTGTAAATCAGAATTATTCCGGTAGGATTGTGCCAGGGTATGGTTGCTAAAAACAATAGTACAGAGGAGGCTGAAAAGAGATATCTTATAAAAAAATGACTTCATGACAATATGATTAATTAAGTATGGTTTCTTTTATTTCCCGGTTAATTTCCTGCCAGGTTTCCGGATCAAGTTTGGGCCCGATTACCTGTATGACCTTTGAAGCCACAAGATTCCCAATTTTACCACATTTATCCAGGTCGAGATTTTTTGAAAGTCCGTAAATAAATCCTGCTGCATAGCTGTCGCCTGCCCCTGTCGTATCAAGACTCTTAGTCTTATAAGCTGAAATATTAAAAGATTGATTTCCACTTTTTATCAAAGAGCCTTTGGATCCGACTTTTACAACTGCGATCTCACATAATTCTGCAAGGTCATCCAGGGCTTCCTTTG
>CBDUPM010000147.1:0-6759 GCA_965369105.1 uncultured Bacteroidales bacterium
CCTTCCCGATATGATTGTCCAGGGAATTTTAGAAGATGAATATGAAAATTACTGGATTTCCACCAGCAATGGTCTTTCCAGATTCAGCCCTGAAAATCACGAATTTGTTAATTTCTCTGCTTCTGACGGATTATCAGCCAATGACTTTAATCCGGATGCTTTTATCCAGATCAGCGATGGAAGATTTATTCTTGGTTCAAAGGAAGGGATAGATATTGTTCATGCTGATGAGATACATTTAAACCAGAATATTCCCAATGTGATACTCACTAAATTCAGTATTCTTAACGAAGAAATAAATGCGGGCGATACGATTAACGGAAGAGTGCCTCTTACTAAAGAAATAAGCTATACAAGTGAACTTGAATTATCACATAAAGATAAAATTATTGCAATTGAATTTGCAGCATTGAATTATACAAAGTCTGAGAAATGTAAATATAAATACAAACTTGAAGGCCTCGATCCGGAATGGGTGGAATTAACATCTGACCGGAGGATTGCCAGTTACTCAAATTTAAAGCAAGGTGAGTATGTATTTAAAATAAAAGCCTCAAATAATGATGGGAAATGGGGAGATAATGTCAGGGAATTAAAAATTATTGTATTACCTCCTTTCTGGAATACATGGTGGTTTTATTCCTTAATGGGAATGATAGTAATGGCCCTTATTTTTCTTTTGTATAAAACCCGGTTGAATTACTATAAAAAGGAATTTCAGCGCAGGCAAACCATACAGGAAAAAAGAATTATTGAACTTGAAAAGGAGAACCTTGAATCGGAACTTAAAAAACTAACCTTTTTCCGCTTAAACAGGAACCGGGTTTTGTTAAGTCTTCAAATGAGGCTCGAAGGATTATATGTCAAAGCCAGTGACAGGGTAAAAGGTGGGCTGGAAAAAGTTATTCAGGAAATTGATAACCAGATTTCTTCTGAAATTGACTGGAAATACATCGAACCACAATTGGACAGAACCTATAATAATTTTCTTACCAAGCTTAGGGAAAAACACAGCGACCTTTCTGCCTCTGAACTAAAAATAGCAGCTTATGTACGGATGAACCTGGGTACAAAAGAAATGTCCGAATTTATGCATAAAACCGTAAGGGCTATCGAAAATGACCGCTACAGGCTCCGGAAAAAGCTAAACCTGGAATCCAATGATTCCTTGCAAAACTATTTGATGAATCTGTAGTACCTTTCTGTTTTCCTGTTAATTATATTTACTTCATTGGATTTTAAGTAGTTTTAAGTATAAAGTTAAAATTATCAGTAGTTTTTGAGAATGAGGCTTTTTGGTAAACGTCCGGGGAAAGATTATTTTTGAGAATTAGCTTAATTGAATTTGCCGGTTTTTATATCTAACCGTTTTCAAAAAAAAAATATGAAAAGTAAAATATACATTCTCCTGTCATTTATGTTCCTGGTTTCCGGTTTGGCAATGGGTCAGGGTTTTCTGCACACTGATGGAAAAAACATTGTGGACGGAAACGGTGAAAATTTTCTTATCAGAAGTATAGGTACAGGTAACTGGATGATCATGGAGGGTTATATGATGAAATCAAATGGCCCTGCCGATACTCACACCGAATTCAGAAATAAACTGGTTGAAACAATAGGGACCGAAAAAACCGACAGCTTTTATACTGCCTGGTTGCATAATTATATGCAGGAAGAAGATGTTGATTCGCTGGCCTCCTGGGGATTTAATTCCATCAGGGCTGCTTTGCATTATAAATGGTTTACTCTCCCAATTGAAGATGAACCAGTACCCGGAGAACAAACCTGGCTCGAAACAGGCTTTACCATCACCGATTCTCTCCTAAGGTGGTGTGAAAAAAACCAGATGTATTTAATTCTGGATATGCACGGTGCTCCCGGTGGACAAGGGGCCAATAAAGATATTTCTGATTACGATCCCACTAAACCTTCACTCTGGGAAGATGACAGGAACAAAGATAAGCTGGTTGAACTCTGGATGAAACTTGCAGAACGATACAGCGATGAACCCTGGATAGGTGGTTATGATTTAATCAATGAAACCAATTGGTCATTTCCGGAAAATAATAATATCCAGATGAGAAATCTGTTCTTCCGTTTAACCGACAGCATCCGTCAGGTAGACCCGAATCATATGATCATAATAGAGGGTAACTCATGGGCGAACGATTTTGCCATGCTGTTTCCTCCATGGGACGATAATATGGTTTATAGTCCGCATAAGTACTGGAACTATAATGACCAGGGATCCGTTCAGTGGGCCATTAATATCAGGAATCAATATAATGTCCCTATTTGGTATGGAGAAACAGGCGAAAATTCAAATACCTGGTTTACAAATGCAATAACACTTTTCGAATCCAATAATATTGGCTGGTCCTGGTGGCCGGTTAAAAAAGGAGAAATCAATAATCCTTTCAATGTTAAGGTAAATGAAGATTACTACCATTTAATCGATTACTGGAGAGGAAGCAAACCCAAACCAACAGAAGAAGAAGCATTCCAGGCAGTATTAACCTTTGCCGATAACCATAAACATGAAAATTGTATCATTCAGTGGGATGTTATAGATGCCATGTTCAGGCAACCCTATACAACGGAAATAAAAGCTTATAAAGAACATAATTTCCTTGATTATATCTATGCAACAGATTACGACCTTGGGAGAAATAATTATGCCTATTTTGATACGGATACCGCCAATTACAGCAGCGCTACAAGCTTTACAGCCTGGAACAATGGATATGCCTACCGGAATGATGGAGTAGACATTCAAAGCTGCAGTGATACTGATAATTCAAACGGATATAATGTAGGTTGGATAAATGCCGGGGAATGGTTGGTGTTTTCCATGAATTCTGATTCAGCTACAAAGCTTGATTGTTCATTCAGATCTTCGTCTGATGCAGGCGGGGGATATATTCAACTGGAAGCCAATGGTGAATTACTGACAGATGAAATTTTTCTTCCCGATACGGATGATTGGAATTCATGGATAACAACTACAGCAACTGATATAATCATTCCCAAAGGAAATATTAAGCTGAAACTAAAGTTCCCTTTTGGAGGATTTAATTTAAGCTATTTCAGATTCCATAATCCACGAGCCGTTGGAACGATTCCCTTTAAAACCATGTATATTGAAACGGATACAAGAGAAGATGAATTCTATCTCCATCTTAATAAAGGCCTGGATGTAAATGAAATAAATCTGAATGACTTTCAGTTTTTTATTAACGATAAAGAAACGCAGATTCAATCGGTTGAAGTAAGCGACACATCTGACAGGCTTTTGGTTTTTACAACGGATGAAATCCTTTTATATAACCAATCATTGAAACTTAGTTATAACGGAACGTCTGTTTTAAGTAATGGAGAACAAATGGAAAGCTTTGAAAAAAGAAGGATAAGCAATAAACAGGAAAAACATTTTACCATTCCAAGGAGAATACAGGCGGAAGAATTTCTGGTCAATAGCGGATTCTCACTTGAAGAATGTAATGATACTTATGGAGGATACAATACAGCCTATGCCGATCCGGGAGATTATCTTGATTATCTGTTTTATGTAAAAGATTCCGGTAATTACAAAATTGATTTCAGGGTGGCCAAGCAATCAGGAACAGCCAGGCTGCAGCTATTTTATGAAGAAGAACCAGGTAATTTTATATTTTTGAAAAATGTGGATATCACTTCCACAGGAGGATGGCAAACCTGGAATACCCAGTCGGATAATGTTGTTCTTCCGGAAGGTAAATATAGCTTCCGGATAAAATCAGGCTTTGGAGCTTTCAATCTTAACTGGTTCCAGTTTACGAATATCACCGCTATAGATGATTTGACAGAAACCGAAAGCACAAAACTATATCCGAATCCTGCCCATCATAATTTATACCTGGAATTTCCATCCTCAACAGAGGGTTCGGAAAAATTAATTGAAATTTATGATATCAGGGGAAGCCTGATTCATAAAGAAAAGAGCTATGAAAAACGGCTGATTATTGATGTATCGAATCTTGATAAAGCCTTGTATTTTATAAAAATACGCAGCGATGATTACCAAAGCTATCAGAAATTTATTGTAAATTAGGCAGTCCCGGGGATAAACTCAAAATCTTAAAACCACACATTCGATTAGTTATCTGATTGGATTTGTGGTTTTTTATTTAGATTTTATTTCGAATCCCATTAAATAATCATCTGTCGATCAATATTTAAGCCATTTTTTACTTCCTTCTATTTATATTAAGATTAAAAGGTCTTAAATTGCTTTAAGCTTATTTTTACGATAAATTTGATTATCCTAAAAACATCTGTTATGCTAATTTTCAAAAACTTCCCTGCAAAAAGAATTTTATTGCTTTCAACCTCCTTCATTTTAAGTTTTCAGATTAGCCTGGCTGATCCATTTGTGGAAAAATGTGCCGGAGAGGAATGTTACTACACTGAAGCTGAATATAATGTCTATGGATGTTCCGGATCGGATATTGTTGTATACGCCATCGATCCGACCAGCGGGGATAATTGTATTGAAAATGCAAGCTTTCAATGGTATACATATGATTATTACAATACAGGGAGTGGCTGGGACTATGGATGGATCACAGTTAACGGGGCAACCAGTAACCGTTATGAAGTTACCAATCATGCAACCCTTGAGTATTATTGCGAGGTTAGCTGTGACGGAAGCACCTACAATACCGATATTTTCGAAGTAAATTATAACTCTTTACCCCCTTCAATAATTTCTCACCCGGAAGATGTTGAAGTTTGTGAAGGAAATGAAGTGTTTTTTGAAGGACTGGCATCGGGGACTGACCTTGAATATCAATGGCAAACTAAAAAAACAAATGGATTGTGGGAAAATGTTGAAGGAGAAATCTCACCCGAAATTTCAATTATTCCTGGTCTTGAAGAAAGTGACTATTCATACCGCCTGATGGTTTCCAGCAGCTGCGCACTTGCCGTTACCGCCTCCGCCAAACTCACGGTAAACCCGAATCCAAAACCGGATCTGGGTGATGACTTCCATATTTGTGAAGGTACCACTGAATTAATCGGGGTTGAAAACACCTTTGTAAGTTATAGCTGGAATTCCGGACAGGAAAGCAATCAGATTGATGTAAGTGAAACCGGAGAATATATTTTGTCTGTAAGCAATGATAAAAACTGCAGCGGGTCCGATTCAATTCAAATAATGGTGGATTCTAAACTTCCTGAACTGGATCTGGGTGAAGATCTGGTTGTTTGCATGGGTGAAATACCGGTTCTGGAATCAAATCTTGAATATGACAATTATGAGTGGAACACCGGGGAAACGGGATCCAGCCTAACGGTCGTACAAAGTGGGGAATACTGGCTGACTGCAGGATCTGATTTATCCGTTTGTAAAACTTCGGATTCAGTAATGGTAAGCATCGTTGAGCCTTTTAGTGAAGACAATATTTGCATGATAACAACGGATCCGGAAACCGGAAACAATCTTATCGTCTGGGAAAGGACACCGGATGTCGGCCTTTTGTCCTATAATGTTTACCGGCAGTCAAATATCCTGGGGGAATATGATTTAATTGCCAGCATTAACGCAGATGAATTAAGTGTTTTTGAAGATCCCGATGCAGATCCTGAAGTCAGACAATGGGTTTATAAAATCACCGCTATCGACACATGCGGCAATGAATCAGACATTGACGACTCTCCTTATCATATTCCATTGTTTTTACAATATGTCAGTTCCGATAATGGAGTAAACCTCCGATGGGTTCCTTATGAAGTGGAAAATGGAAACATGAATTTTGTTTCTTATATTATATTCAGAGGTTCCGATTCAACCAAACTTGAAAATATTGCTGAAATATCTTCAGATCTTACCGTTTACAGGGATATTGACCAGGCAGCTCTTGAAAATCCATATTTCTACAGGGTTGCAGGTGTAAGAGCCGATGCTTGTGTTCCACTTCCTGAAGTGAAAAAAGCCGGGGCCGGACCTTTTGTTCACTCCCTGTCTAACCTGGAAGATAATAAACTTTCATCTTCAACCGCTGTCGATTTCAATACGAACCGGAGTGCTGTCAAAGTTTTTCCTAATCCTGTAAAAGACTATATTAGCCTTCAACTGGATCAGCCTGAGAAATTTAAGCTCTTAAAAATTATGGATCTGAGCGGAAAACAGGTTTTTGAATTTCAATTGATTGGCAAATGCCAGGAATAGGGTGATGAGTTTCAATTGATTGAAAGTTTCTCCCATCAGATTTATTTGCCGGAACTGGAGAGAGGAACTTACATCATGGAATTAAAGGGTATGGATGTATTCAGAAAACGCATCGTGGTTGAATAAGAGAATACTTATTTTTGGACTTAAGTCTTCTTACAGTCAACAGGGGATGATTCGCTTTTTGTCAAAATCCCGGATGATTAAAAATTACAACTCTTTAATATAAATATTTCTGAATTGAACCAGAGCTGGGGGACTCACCCATTCTCCGTTCTTTTTGCTCCCGTGATGCTGCAATCCAATAGGTCCTTTTTCAGGTAAGCCGGGTAATAAGGCATTCTCAATTACATTATGGCCATTTAGGTTTACGGTGAGAACATTGTCGATCAGGCTAATCTTAAATCTGTTCCATTCACCAATATTATTATCTGCATTATAATTAGGCGTAACTCCTTTCCTTACTTCCGCTGGCATTGACTTATCCATTCGGTAACCATATACCTCTCCGGAACCAATGGGCCAGCACCAGATATTGCACTGGGATT
>CBDUPM010000148.1:0-6756 GCA_965369105.1 uncultured Bacteroidales bacterium
TGTCAGTTTCTTTACTGAAAAGAAAGATCCTATGAGTATACAGGGACTGTATTTTGGATCGGCAAGTGCTGAGCAGAGGGCAATTACAAGAGCGAGCTGGAATAAGTGGGATGTCGTAAATTCCATAGTTATTATAAGTATAATTATAGCCTTTTATAGCTATTTTTGGTAAGATGAATCATTATAAAGATTATACTCAACATTATCTGGCAGTAGATATCATTATTTTTGGATTTGATAAGGAAAAACTAAAACTTCTGCTCATCAAACGAAATTTCGAACCCTGCAAAGGGCAGTGGTCCTTGATGGGAGGATTTGTAGGAGAAAATGAAAGTCTTGACCAGGCAGCGGAACGTGTTTTATTTGAACTCACCGGATTAAAAGAAATTTATCTGGAGCAACTTTTAAGTTATGGTGATCCAAAAAGGGACTCGGCAGGAAGGGTCATTAGCGTAAGCTATTTTGCCTTGATAGATTCCGTAAAATTTGAAGAGGAAGTGTCTTCTGAATATACTGCCAAATGGTTTGATATGAACGAGTTACCGGAATTGATTTTTGATCATGAACAAATGGTTGAAAAGGCACTGAACCGGTTAAGGAGAAAAACAAAAACTCAGCCTGTTGGATTAAAGCTATTACCTGATAAATTTACTTTACCCCAGTTAATGACTCTGTATGAGGCTATTCTGCAACAAAGCTTCGATAAAAGGAATTTCAGAAAGAAGATACTCTCTTTTGGAGTTTTAAATAAACTGGATGAAAAGGATAAAACAAATTCTAAAAAAGGAGCTTTTTTTTATACTTTTGATAATGAAAAATACGATGAGCTTATACAAAATGGATATGGATTTGAGCTTTGATTTTTTATTTAATTGTTTTTTTATTTGATATGAAATGAAAGAGTTAAAAGAGAAAGTATGTCAGGCAAATATAGATTTGCAGACTCATGGTCTGGTGGTTTTTACATGGGGAAATGTAAGTGGAATTGACCGGGAAAAAGGGCTTGTTGCCATAAAACCCTCCGGTGTTTCTTATGATGAACTGACACCGGATCATATAGTAATTGTAAATCTTGAAGGAGAAATTGTGGAAGGAAAACTCAAACCTTCATCCGATACGGCAACCCACCTTGAACTCTATAAAAGTTTTAATAATATCGGTGGTGTGGTACACACACACAGTGAATGGGCAACAGCCTGGTCACAGGCCGGAAGGTCCATTCCGGCATATGGTACTACTCATGCCGACTATTTCCAGGGTGAGATACCCTGTACCCGTTTTCAATACGAAACAGAAGTGGAAGGAAAGTATGAAGCAGAAACAGGTAAACTGATTGTTGAGGAGTTTTCAGATAAAAATCCGGACAGGATACCCAGTGTGCTCGTTGCAGGCCATGGACCCTTTTCCTGGGGAAAGGATCCTGCAGATGCTCTGCATAATGCAGTTGTCCTTGAATACCTGGCAAAACTATCCTACAGGACCATGCAGTTAGGCAGAAATAAATCAATTGAGAAATTCCTTCTTGATAAGCACTATCTGAGAAAGCATGGAGATGATGCCTATTACGGGCAGGATTAATCTTTTTCAATAATCGATATTAAGTTAAATAAGGGCATTACAGATTTCAATTCTGAGGTAAATCAGGGTGGAATAATAATGATCATCAGGCTTTTGACCGAATAAATTCCCAGCTAAGTTTTTACATATAAAACCGATATTTTCGCTCATGAAAAGAATTTACTATTTACTGCCTGTTTTACTCATTTCATCATGTCTTAATAAGGAAACTGCCATGAAAAACTACCTGGCCCTGGGCGATTCCTATACCATTTGTGAATCTGTGGATTCAGTAAACCGCTGGCCAATAATGCTTGTCCATCAGCTCAGAACTATGGATGTTGATATAAAGGATCCGCAGATAATTGCAAAAACAGGATGGACTACTGATGAATTAATGGAAGCTATGGACACTGCCATACTTCACGAAGAATACGATATGGTGAGCCTTCTGATTGGTGTTAATAATCAGTACAGGGGCAGGGATACTTCTGATTATAAAAATGAGTTAAATGAATTGCTAAACAGATCTGTCGTGCTTGCAGGAAATGATCCAGAAAAGGTTTTCGCGATTTCAATTCCTGACTGGGGAGTTACTCCCTTCGCAGCCAATCGTGATGTGGATCAAATATCAATTGAAATTGATCATTTTAACAGGATAAAAAAACTTGAATGTGCAAAACGGGGAATAAATTATATCGATATCACAGACATTAGCAGGAAAGCTCTTGAAAATAAGGATTTGATTGCCAGTGATGGCCTTCATCCTTCAAAGGCGATGTATGATCTGTGGCTGGAAAGGATCATTCCCCTTGCTTTTGAAATTTCAAAAAAATAAACAACCTAAGTCATTCTAATTGAATGGGTTGATCTTTATCCATCTCAAAGCTCATAAACCTCCGGAGATTGAAAATTTTATACTTTCAGTTATTCATGGCTAAATCAAAGCATTAAAAAAACCTAACAGAAATCTCTGTCTTTCTTTATTTTTTTGTAAACACTAATAAACTTTATATTTACTGTTCGATTATAAAAGGAAACATTTTTATGGATTCAAATTTTAAATTCTCACAATCCCTGGATGCCTCTGATAAACTTGCCGGTTTCAGGGATAAATTCGTAATAAATGATCCTGGAACAATATATATGGATGGCAATTCACTTGGGAGGTTAAATTTTTCAACTCAAACTGTTCTGGAAAAAGTAATAAATGAAGAATGGGGGAACCGACTTATCCAGGGCTGGAATGAAGGATGGTACGAGATGCCTTCCAGATTGGGACAGAAACTTGCGCCTCTTATTGGAGCTAAAGGAAATGAAGTAATTTTTTGTGATACAACATCTCAAAACTTATTTAAACTCATCTGGGGTAGCCTGCAATATCAAAATAAAAGGACAAAAATAATATCGGATGTATTTAATTTCCCTTCAGATATATATTTACTGCAGGGTGTCAGGAAATTATTTCAGAACAAACATAAATTAGTGTTATCAGGAACAGGGGAAGGGCCTGAACCCGATAATGATGAATTGTTTAATTTAATTGATGAAAATACTGCCCTGGTATGCCTTTCCCATGTCTTATTTAAGTCTGCTTACATGTACGATGTGCAAAAGATTACGGAGCATGCACATAATAAAGGAGCCATGGTCATTTGGGATCTTAGTCATTCTGTAGGAGCAGTTCCAGTTGAATTGAATAAATGGAATGTCGACATGGCTGTTGGATGCAGTTATAAATACTTAAACGGAGGTCCCGGTGCCCCGGCCTTTTTATTTGTAAGAGAAGATTTGCAGGAAAAAATAGAATCACCCGTTTGGGGTTGGTTTGGTGAAGAAAACCCTTTTGAATTTCAAATCAATTACCGACCGGGAAAAGGAATGAAAAAGTACCTTACCGGTACACCTCAAATAATATCTCTTTCTGCCATTGAACCTGCTATTGACATCATTATTTCTGCCGGTATAGATAAAATCAGGAAAAAAAGCATTGCACAAACTGAATATTTAATCCAACTGGTACAAGATTTGCTCTATCCTTATGGTTTTTCATTGGGAAGTCCATTAAACATTAATAACAGAGGGTCCCATGTTTCTGTAAAGCATCCGGAGGCTTACCGGATTTCAAGGGCAATGATTGATAAAGAATCCGGGGATTATTCCGTAATCCCCGATTTTCGTGAGCCGGATAATTTACGACTTGGTATTACCCCTTTATATACAAGTTTTAAAGAGGTTTATCTTGCTATTAAATTGATAGAGAATATTGTTAAACATAAACTGTATAAAAAGTATGATATAAGCAGGAATACCGTAACCTGAAATTAAAAATATGAAAATGACATTGCATATGATTTAACTTTTTTTAAAATCAGGAAAACCCTTTTTTTAGTATATTCGTAACCAGTTCAAGATTATATAAATGATTAGAAAGCTAAGTCTTATTTTAATTGCTATTCTGTTTGGTTTACCTGGTTTTTCGCAGGATAAATCATCTGGTGATACTATGAGTGATGTTGGCCGGAAGTTGCAAAAACTCAAATGGGAAATGAACATCGGAACTTCCTATAGTTTTTTTTCAAATTATGGAGGTGCTATGAATTATTATGCCGCTCCAGGCTTTATCTACCCGATAAACGACCGGTTTTCATTTCATGGAGGAATAGTAACCGGGGTTTTTTCACATTTCCAGTCTCCGGGAAATGAATCAGCTGTCCAGGCTATCCAATCAGGCTATACTTCTTTCTATGGAAGTGTATCGTACAGGTTGAACCCCGATATCACTTTTTATGGTACAGGGGTTAAAAGTCTAGCTAATTACGGGCAGATCAATCCGTTCTATTTGAACGGATATGATGAAATCAGTTTTGGATCCACAGTCCGGCTGGGAGAAAATGTTACCGTAGGAGCCTCAGTTCATTTTCGAAATTATAAGCCGGGTGTTAACGAATTTTCTTCTCCGTTTTTCGACCGTAATCCCTGGTAACAAATGAAAATTACCAGCTACTGGAAATACCCAATTATAGTAATCAAATCGATTTAAATGGATTTAATACTTTTAGCTCTTGCTCCGGTAGCGATCATTTTAGTTTACGTTTATTTCAGAGATAAATATGAAAAGGAACCCATTGGTCTGCTATTAAAAGCTTTGCTTTTTGGAGCTTTGATTGTTATTCCGGTAATTTTCCTTGAAAGAGGCCTGATTTTTTTGAATCCTTCAAATCCGGGAACTGTACATGATGGTTTTTGGAATGCCATTGTTGTAGCTGGTTTTTCTGAGGAGCTTTTTAAGTTTATTGCCCTTTATCTGCTTATATGGAAAAATCCTAATTTCAATGAAAAATTTGACGGGATAGTTTATGCCGTTTTTATATCATTGGGATTTGCTGCTGTTGAAAATATAATGTATGTTACAGGAGGTGGTTTTTCCACTGCAATTGCCCGTTCATGGACAGCTGTGCCCGCACATGCAATTTTTGGAGTTACCATGGGATATTATTTTGGAATAGCCCATATGTATCCTTCTCTGCGAAAATCTTTTCTGATCAAATCTTTTACCATACCCTTTGTTTTACACGGAATTTACGATTTTATCCTGATGGCAGGAGTCTCCTGGATGATAAGCTTGTTTTTACCTTTTTTATTTTATCTCTATTATACCGGATTAAAAAGAATGAAGCTTATTTCAGATTCTTCCATATTCAGGAATACAGACCCTGAATGAATAAAGGATTAATGGGATTTTTAAACCTCGACTTTTATTGATAATTCCGAAATTAATTTCTTTTACATCTTCAGGATCAATGGCTTCTCCGGGTTGGATCCACCTCTCTTACCAGCTGCTTTCCTCAGTAAATCTCAATACAACTCGGTGCATCTAATTCAACCTTCCAGGAAGTTGGAGATAAAATACCGTCTTTGGCAATCTCACAAATAATAATTTCACCTTCTTGCTGGTTTCCTGCAATTAGAAATTTTCCATTTTTACTCATATTGAAATCCCTGATCACCCCAACGTTTTCTCTAAAAGTCTGAATCTTATCAAGCTTACCTTCTTTATCCGTTTTGAAAACGGCTATACTGTTATCACCCCGATTTGTGCAATAAAGGTATTTTCCGTTGGGGTGGATCCTTATTGCTCCGGCTTTGGTCGGTTTTTTGTGATTGGGTTCCAGGGTCGATTTTTTATCCAGTACATGAAGACTTCCATCTTTTGAATTATAGGAACAGGATACAATTTCATTACTTAATTCATTTAGAATAAAAAGAAAGTTCCCGTTTTTGTGAAATGCTAAATGTCTGGGTCCTGACCCGGGTTCCATTTTTAGGAATGGAAAATCCTGGTTTGGAACAATACTTCCGTCTTTCAAGGTCTTGTAAACCATTATTTTATCTATGCCCAGGTCGGCAGAATATACATATTTACCATCTGCAGAACAATTTATATAATGCGCATGCGGTCCTTCCTGTCTTGATTTGTTCGGACCGCTTCCAGTATGTTTATAATTTGATATTGCTTCTCTTATTTCTCCTGTTTTTGTTACGGGGTGAACTGCAATACTTCCTGAAGAATAATTGGCTGTCATAATTCTTTTATATTTAGGATCATAGGAAATATGACAGGGATGTTTACCCTTACTCGACTGTGCATTAATTTTAACCAACTCCCAATTGTTTTTGCTGATGCTGAACACCTGAACCGAACTTTCCTTTTCATTAAACATATTTTCGCTGGTCGTATAAAGATATTTACCATTCTCTGATCTTACCAGGTAGCCGGGCCCTTTTCCTCCCTTGATTTCTTTTAAAATATTTAACTCCCCGGTTTTTTGATTGAAGCTGCAGATCTTAATGGAATTTTCAATTTTACTATTTGCTGTCCCAACAAAGAAAATGCTTGTCTGTGCATGGATGAGTACAGGAATTAGTGAAAATGTGATACCGAACAATAGCTTTAACATAAACGGCTGTTTTAAATAATGAAATAAAAAGATTCAGGAGCAATATACGAATTACTCCTTTTCAGCATATCAAAATAATTATTTTTTAAGGAATATAGAAATTGTGGCAAAAGTTTCAGGAATCGAAAGTCTGGAAACAGGATCGTAAATACTTTCTGATGATCTGGGTCTTTTGATTATGGATGGTCTGATATATAAGCATTTTGAAGGAGCTTGGGGAAGCATTTCTCCCCGGAAT
>CBDUPM010000149.1:0-6702 GCA_965369105.1 uncultured Bacteroidales bacterium
ATGGCCGGGCAATCGGAGGAGATATAGCCATTTACATTTTCTTTATCCATTAGATAGCGGTATTCCGGTGCTACCAGGTCTGCCCCAAATGCCACTTCAAATACCTTTTCAAATCCCAGTATTCGTAGCATCTGAACCAGGGTTCCCGGATCATTTACCTCATGAAATTCAGCTACAAAACTTGGGGCCAGCAGGGCATAAACCGGAATTTCTGAATTTAAAGCATCCAATACCGAATTACTTGAGTCGAGGTATGCTTTCGCACCCTGACTGCAAACCCGCGTGCAATTCCCACAGGCGATACATCTTTCCTGAAGAACCTCAGCCTGGCCGTTAATTATTTTAATGGCCTTTACCGGGCATTCCCGAACGCATGTATAACAAACCCTGCATCTGTCCTTTATGGTATAAACCAACTTTTCTTTCATAAATCCGGAACCAAATTACTATAATAAAACCTCTTTGTGACTGAAACTCGTGCAAAGGAAATTTCTTGATATTTCAGAACCGGTCTTCTCATAAAATTCCTCATAAGCTTTATCGAGCTGGGTGTTACCATGTGCAACTTTTACAATGCCCTTGCTGTCAAAATCATAAATGGTTTTTATCCTGTTTCTTATCAAATGTTCATCATGACGAATGGGTTGGCCTCCCCCATTCACACATCCATGAGGACAAGCCATGATTTCAATCAGATGTAATTCTTTTTTCCCTGCTTTAACCTGTTCCAAAAGCTTAACTGCTTCTGCTATTCCGCTTACTGCGGCAATTTTCAGATCCTGTTTCCCCAGCTTTAGATTCATTTCTTTCAGAACCCGGTGGGTCCTTAATTTGGAAAGTCTCATATTATCAAGTTCCTTCCCCGACATTTTGTAAAAAACCGTCCGTAACAAAGCCTCCAGCGATCCTCCGCCCACACTTCCTAATTTACCGGCAGAACTGAAAGAAGCCATGGGTTCATCGGGTTGTCCGGCCTCCAGGTGTTCAAGGTCTATCCCGTGGAGTTTTATCATCCGGATTAACTCCCTCAGGGTTAATACCAGGTCAATATCCGGAATCCCTTTTTGAGTCATTTCCGGTTTTGCTGCTTCAAATTTCATAGCAGTACATGGCATAACCGATACGGTGTAAATATCGAGAGGGTCGATTTTTTCCTTTTCAGCATAATAGCTCTTTATGGCAGATCCCATAATTTGCTGTGGAGATTTCATTTCAGACAGGTGAGGAAGTATCCATGGAAGAGATTGTTCCGCAAATTTTACCCAGGAAGGGCAACAGCTGGTAACGAGGGGCAGGTTTTTCCCGGAATTAAAACGTTTGATAAATTCTTCTGCCTGTTCAACTATTAACATATCTGCGGCAAAGGAAGTGTCGAAAACCACATCAAATCCTAATTTTCTGAACAGGTTATTTACTATCCCGGGGAGATTGTGACCATTTCTGATTCCAAATTCTTCCATCAGGGCAGCTACCAGTGTGGGAGAATATTGAACCGCCACTGTTTTTTTATGATCAAATAGAATCTGATCCAATTCTGAAAACTGCACCCTTTCCGTCAATGCACCTGTGGGACAAGATATTACGCATTGCCCACAATTGATACAATTTGAAAAATTCAAAGCCTTATCCATGGCCGTTGCAATAACCAGATCGCTGCCCCTTCTTGTAAAGTCCAGGGTAGAAACCGCTTGCTGCTCTTCACAAATCCGCACACACCTGCCGCATAAAAGACATTTGGCAGGATCCCGGATGATACTTATTCCGGACTTATCTATTCTGAATTTGGATTTTTCACCCGGGATTCTTCTTTCCCTGACGTTTAAATCTTCAGATAATTTCTGAAGCTCACAATTTCCATTGCGTTCGCAATACAGGCAATCGTCAGGATGATTGGATAACAAAAGTTCAACGATTGTTTTCCGGGCTTTCAGCACCCTTGGTGAATGAGTTTTAATTTTCATCCATTCCTCAACCGGAAAAGAACAGGAGGGAATCAGATTTTCTTTTCCTTCCACTTCAACAATACACATCCGGCATGCCCCTGTGGGTGTAAAGGATTTCATATTGCATAAAGTCGGAACCTTAATTCCACTTCTCTTGAGTGCACTCAATATGGTTTCTCCTTTTTTTGCCTGGATCAGCTCGTTATTAACTTCTATATTGAATACCATTTTTTACAATTTGGGGTTTATTTATAGCTAATGGCACTGAACTTACATGACTCATAGCATAGTCCGCATCCGGTGCACTTTTCCTGAACAATAAAATAAGGATGAAGGGGAGTTCCGATTATGGCATCGACCGGGCATTTTTTTGCACAAACGGAACAACCTGTGCAGGAATCCACATTGATAAAATAGGTTCGTAACTCCGTACAGACATTTGAACGGCAGTTCCGGTCAAAAATATGCTCTTCATATTCATTTCTGAAATGTTCGAGTGTACTTAAAACCGGGTTTGGAGCATTTTGTCCCAATCCGCAAAGCGATGTATCGTGCATTACTTCGGCAAGACTGGACAACTGCATAACCCCTTTAAATCTTTCAAGGGTAGTATTATTTTTTTCATCTACAGGTTTGCGTGTGATACTTTCAAGGATCTCAGACATTCTTCTGGAACCTTCCCTGCAGGGAATGCATTTTCCGCAGGATTGTTTTTTCATGAAGTTCATATAATATTTCACCAGGTCAAGCACACAATCATCTTCATCAATGACAACAATTCCTCCGCTTCCCATTCTGACCCCTTTTTCTTTAAAGCTTTCAAAATTCAACTCCACATCAAGCTGACTTTCAGGAAGAATATATCCTGAAGGTCCACCCAGCTGGATCGCTTTAAATTCTTTATCCTGCGACACTCCCCCGGCGATTTTAAAAATCAAATCCTTTAAATTCGTTCCCAGGGGTACTTCAATAAGACCCGGATATTTTGATTTCCCAGATACAGCAAAGATCTTCGTTCCATAGTTTTCCTCTACACCGATTTCCTTAAACCATCCGGGACCTTTTTCAATAATCCTGGGAATGGTGCTCAAAGTCTCTACATTATTAATGATGGTTGGCATACCATGAAGACCTTTGACCGCAGGATAAGGAGGTTTTGATTTGGGCATTCCACGCTTCCCTTCCAGGCTGGCAATCAATGCTGTTTCCTCACCACAAACAAAAGCTCCCGGGCCTTTCCTGAGAATAATCTCCAGGTTAAATCCGGAACCAAAAATATTATGTCCCAAAAGTCCAAGTTCGTTAGCATCCTGAATTGCTTTTTCCAGCCTTTCGATGGCAATGGTATATTCACTCCGGATATAGATATATGCTTTTGAAGCTCCGATTCCATAGGCTGCAATGCACATTCCTTCTAACAGCAAATGGGGATTTCCTTCCATGATGGCCCGGTCCATAAATGCGCCGGGATCACTTTCTTCAGCATTACAAACCAGGTATTTATTATCGGCAGGTGTGCTGTGTGCTATTTTCCATTTCTTTCCGGTTGGAAAACCACTTCCCGACCTCCCTCTTAATTCACTTTTCTCAATCAGGTCACAAATATCCCAATAGGTATAATGTTTAATGGTCTTCATGAATGATTTATACCCATTTATGGCGATATATTCTTCGATGGATGTCGGGTCGATATATCCACAACCGGACAATACAACACGCTTCTGCAAACGAAAAAAGTCCATATCATCTAAAAGAGGTACGTGATTCCATGGTTTTTTACCTTCAGCGATGGACTGGCCCAGAACGTTCTCAGCTGGAATCCGGTTATGATAAACATCATCGAGAATCGGGACAATATTTTCTGGTTTTACATTATGAAAGAAAAGCCGGTTCTTATCCGGAAACTGAATCCCCAATACGGGCTCATAAGAACTTAATCCGAGTGAACCCGTTTTAATAATACTGGCTTCAAGTGAGCGATCAGCTAAATAGCTTTTTATCTCTTCCTTTGTTTTTTCTGCCCCTGCAACTATTCCGGCGGTTCCACAAGAAATAAAAAACACCGGTTTTTGATGGCTGATATGAGCATATTCCCGGACCGCATTTTGCATCTGAGCATTATATTCCACCGGGTCATGCTGCACAATCTCCCTTAAAATATCTGTTTTTGCGGAAATATTTACCTCGCTCATTTTATCTCCTCCCCTTCTTTAAGATGGAAAATTAATTCCCGTAAGCTTTCTTTTGTTAATTTTTCATAATACTCTTCATTTACAGCCATTACTGGTGCCTGGCCACAGGCTCCGATGCAGGATAATAATTCAAGACTGAATAGTCCGTCCCTGGTCGTTTCTCCATCACTTATATTCAGGATTTTCTCTATTTCATTTATGATTGTTGAAGACTTTTCAAGGTGGCAGGCGGTTCCATTGCAAACCCTGATATGGTATTTCCCAAGTGGGGTAAACCGGAACTGGTTATAAAAAGTTGCCAGTCCGTAAATTTTACTGGTAGGTAAATTCAGGTGCCTCCCTATCTCTTTTACCGCCTCCTCGCTGACATATCCCAGTTTATCCTGGATTTCCTGCAGCATAGGAATGAGAGAATCCCTGCTACGGTTAGGAAAAGAATTGATTACCGTAATTGGATTTATTTTTTCTGACATCTGGGTTAATTTTTTTGATTGGAATTATTCCGGATAAGCCATAATTTCTTTTATAATTACAAATATAATTAACAATGTTGTTATTTAATAAACATTGTTATTCCAATAACATTTTTTAAAACACAAAATCGATATTTCTGGTGTAAATTGCTGATAATCTGAAGTATTTGTTTTATTTAGATCAATTATTAATCATAAGTATTTTTGGTTATTTCTTATATTTAAAAGCCAAAGAATAATAATTTTATAGTTTTTATGGCTGAATTTCGAAGCAGGAAAGCCTGGATTTTGGGAAAAACAAAAATTTGTCGGAAAATAATTGTTAATTTTGTAACAAAAGAGTTAAAAGATGAATTCTGAAAGGAAACTAATAACCATCTGTATGGGAAGTTCCTGCTTTGCACGGGGGAATAAGAGAATTCTTGGCATAATTCAGGATTTTATCAGCCGCAGAAAACTTGATGATAAAGTTCATTTTAAAGGGAATCATTGTTTTGGGAAATGCAAAGAGGGACCAACCCTTATGATAGATGACCAGGAATACGCCGGAGTCAGTGAAGAAACAGTTCTTGAAATTCTGGAAAAGGAATTAGTAATTCAATAAAAGGAGGTA
The DNA here is from genome assembly GCA_965369105.1 of uncultured Bacteroidales bacterium. GTDB lineage: Bacteria > Bacteroidota > Bacteroidia > Bacteroidales > JAGLSB01. Next base: position 5,222 of record CBDUPM010000149.1, read on the forward strand.
ATGGTGGAAGGTTTGGTAAAAATAAACGAAGATAAGTGCGTGGCGTGTTACGCCTGCGTAAGAGTTTGCCCGGTAAATGCCATTAAGGTAACGGCTGAGAATTCTGCTCCTGTAATCATGCCTCCTCGCTGCATTTCATGTGGAAGCTGCATTACGGCATGTCATCCGGGTGCCATTGACTATACAGATTCAAAACCTGAAGTAAAAAAATTACTGGCTTCCAATGAAAAGGTTGCAGCCGCCGTTGATCCTTCTATTTCGGCTGAATTTTCGGATATATCTGATTACAGGCGTTTTGTTCAGATGATACGGGATCTGGGTTTTGATTATGTCGTTGAAACTTCATTTGCGGTCGATCTGCTGGCCATCCAGTATAAAAAGTTAATCAAGGAGTTTAAAGGAAAATATTACATATTCGCCAATGATCCTGTGGTGGTAAACTATATACAAAAATTTCAGCCAGAATTAATTTCAAATCTGGCTCCTTTGAAGACTCCCTCAAAGGTCATTGCATCGGTCATACATAAAAAATATGGTGAAGACACTAAAATAGTTTTCATTTCACCGGTAATTGCATCCAAAACCGCAACCAAAAGTCATGACAAATTATCGAAGATTGATTCCGTCCTGACCTTTGTAGAACTCCGCCAGTTGTTTAATGAATTTTCCATCGATCAAAAGCAGGTTGAATACAGCGATTTTGATCCCCCAATGGGTAATAAGGGAATCCTTTTCCCCATGGCTGACGGGATATTGCAGGCAGCCGGCATCAGCAGTCATTTGCTGGAAGGAAAGGTTACCACCCTGGAAGGAGAAGCCGAAATGAAGGAATCGTTGAGGGAATTCCACGAAAGCAGTAATATTATCAATTCTCATTTTAATATTTTTTATAATGAATTTTTGATGGGTCCCGGAACCTCAAAGAACGGGGAGAAATATATCCGGAGAGCAGAAGTAATTAACTATGCTAAAAAGCGATTGAAGAAACTTGACCTGGAGCGATGGAACAAAGAAATCCAGGAATTTAAAGACATTGATTTCAGTCAGACTTTCACCAATGATGATCAGCGATTGCCGGTTCCTTCTGAAGAGGATATATCTGAAATTCTTTCTCAAATCAAAGATGGTGACAATGGAACAACCCACTGCGGTATTTGCGGATATAATGATTGCAGGGATTTTGCCATCGCTATTGCACAGGGTCTTGCCACTCCGGAAATGTGTATTCATTATACTTCAAAAAACCGGCAGGAGTACATTCAGTCCTTGAAAATCAGTAACGAAAAATTAGCCAAAGCTGAAAAGGCCCTCAGGGATTCAGAATTATCAGCCCGGAAGGAGAAGGAAACTGCCAAGGAAGCATCTGAAATAACATCTGCTATGCTGCAGAAATTACCCAGCGGACTGGTCATCCTGAATGAGAAATTAAAGATTATACAGGCAAATCAAAGTTTTATTGAAATGCTTGGAGAAGAAGCAAG